>CAZARY010000257.1:0-2407 GCA_964487675.1 uncultured Clostridia bacterium
AACGGGTGATATTATCAACCGAAAAGTTACAGAAGCCATACCCGGAATAACTAAAGAAGGAAATTTTGACTGGATTGGTTACTATGGAGAAATAGCTTTAAATGGAGGCGAAAAAGAATTTGAACAATACTCTAAACCATTAAAAAAGTGGTATAGGGTTAACGCCTACTCCATTGAAAAACATTATTTTACTACCGTATTTACTGATATAACACAAGAGAAATTTATAATCAACGCATCAAAGTATTTTTTAGGAATACACGGAGAAGAACCTGATTATCAAAAAATATGTGATGACTTATTGGCTATAACAAACGCTAAATATATTATATTAAATATTGCTGATGAAAAAGGTAAAGACTATACAACTGTTGCTATTTCAGGTATTAGCAAGCATATAAGAAAAGCATCTTATATTTTAGGATTTGAACTTGTAGGCAAAAAATGGAAGCACGACCCTGTTAGAGCAGAAAAAATCAGGAAAAAGCAAATTACAGGGTTTAAACGAATCAGCGATTTAACAGGAGATGTTTTCCCGAAAACAACTATCACATTGATTGAGGATTTTTTTCGCGCAGGAGAGATAGCAGTTATAAAAATAATGAAAGATGAACGGGCTTTAGGCGATTTTACTGTTATAATGCACGAAGGTGAAAAGTTAAAAAATGAATCACTTTGGGAAATTTATGCTCAGCAAATTGGTTTGTTTATAGAAAAACGTAGTGCAGAAAAAAAGTTTATAGAAGAATCAAAACTGCGTAATCAACTACTCGACAATATACCCGGTTACCTGGCTTTGGTATTAAAGAAGGGTACTCGTGAGATTGTTGCCTCAAACAAGGCAGCCCATAGTGCTGGTGCTGTACCGGGCAAAACATGCTTTGGAACATCTGCTATGCGTGATGCCCCTTGCTCTTTTTGTCTGGCTGATGAAATGTGGGAAACCGGTGAAGTACAAAACATTGAAGTAGAATACAGGGGAAGATGGTATGAAGGTAATTGGGCACCCCTGTCCGATGATTTGTACATGCATTATATAAAAGATATTACAGAAGAAAAAGAGCTGAAAGAATTAAATAAAATGCTTTTATACTCACTTCCGCATCCTGCTATGTATATTAGAGGTAAAGACAGAGTAGTCCTAGCTGCCAATAAAATCGCCCTGGATTTTGGTGTAACAATTGGAGGCCAATGCTGGCGGGAATTTGGGAAAAGTGAATATATCTCAGAAAAGTATAAAGAAATTGCAAAAAAATATCCGGGCCTTGTACCTCCTGAATATGGAATCAAGTGCTCCTTTTGCCAGGGAGATGAGTGTTTCATAGATGACCCTGAACAAAACAATCCGGAAGTACACGCTTTCGGCTTAATTTGGGACACTTACTGGATTAAAGTCAGTAACGATGTTTATTTGCACTATGCAGTTAATATTACCGAACGTAAAGAAATTGAGCAAGCTCTAAAGAATAGCGAAAAGTTTCTTAGTGATATGTTTGATTCAATTCAGGATGGTATAAGTGTAGTGGATAAAGAGCTAAATATATTGCAGGTTAATAATAAAATGAATAAATGGTATTCCAATAAATTACCATTAGAGGGTAAAAAATGCCATGAAGTTTACCAGGATCGCACAGAAATATGTGATAATTGTCCTTCTTTACGTTCAATTAAAACCGGTAAACTGGAGGTTGAAGAAGTTTCAAAAATGCATAAAGATGGCTCTCGTAGAACTTTAGAGGTTTCTGCTTTCCCTATGACAGATGACAAAGGCAATATCCGGGGAGTAATTGAACATGTCAGGGATATAACACAACGCAAGAAAACTGAGCAATCCCTGCGCGAAAGCGAAGAAAATTACCGCGATTTAATTGAAAACATTGATAGCATATTCTGGAAGTTTGATATTGTAAATAACCGGTGGACTTTTGTTTCGCCTCAAACCGGGGAAATCTTGGGATATGAACCGGAAGAGTGGACAGATTATGATTTCTGGCTTGACCGGTTGCATGAAGATGACAGGGAATGGGCTTCCGAGTATTGTCGCGAATGCGTGGAAAAAGGCATAAGCCATGAATTTGAATACCGTTTTAGAAGAAAAGATGGCAGCTACGTTTGGATCTACGATGAAGTAAAAGTTGTAATGGAAGATGGCAGGCCGGTGGGAATGTGGGGCACAATGAGAGATATAACATTAAGAAAACAAGCTGAACTAGCTCTGAAGGAAAGTGAAGAAAAATACCGCCTTATTGCGGAAGGAACGTCTGACATGGTTTGGGTTGCAGATATGCAACTTAATTTAACATATATAAGCCCCTCGGTTGAAAAGTTTTTAGGAGTAAGCACTGAAATGCACATGCAGAAGAAAATAGAAGAAAAATTCCCTCCGCACTACCTTAATATGTTATAT
>CAZARY010000258.1:0-2402 GCA_964487675.1 uncultured Clostridia bacterium
GTCGAGTAAGAATTTCCATTAGATGATCTTTATTCACTTCCTGTTCATTGCTCATTTCACTGCTCAAGTTGGGCCGTATATCTACCAGGGTTGCCTGGTCAAGTTTACTGCCTCGATTTTCAACGTTTTGAAATTGTGATCTCGTTTGCTGTAAAAGCAGTTGTTTAAGTTCTCCATTTAACAATTCCTGACTGGATAGTTTTTGTCCTGGTTCTTTAGCCATCAATTGATCTAATAACCTCTGTTGTATGGTATGTTTTATCCGTTGGATTTCATCGTATTGAAGCGTTCCCTCTAAATTAACCGTGTCTGATTTGACTATTTGTTCCATGGATTTTAGTTGATGTGCCATTTCTAGCGCAGCTTTTTCTTCAGATTTTAAGTTTGTTTTATCGAATAACTTTTCGGTTGGGCTGAGCATTTTTTCAATGGTTTCACCTTTTAAAATTCCTTCCCCGTCTGGACTCTTAAGCGTCGAGCCGCTTATTTCTCCGGATAACATCATTGATAATCGATTCTGTTGGTGGCCTTTATTAGGATGATCGGTTCCATGATTGATATCCTCTAATATTTGCTTTGAGTTTTCGCCCAGGGAATCAATGAGCATTTCGCCATGTTCGGAATAAAGCATTTCTTTTAACCCAAGTCCCTGATGCATCAAAAGCAGTTGTTCAAAATCGAGAGGCTCAAGCATGTCCTCGAGTATTTGATACACACTTTCTAACTTTTTGGTTTGAGCTTGTTCTAGTTCGGCATATGGTAAATCAGTTTCCAGATCTAATTGCCACATCTTTTCTGCAATCTGCTCATGGATCTTGGAGAGTTCTTGGCGTAATTCTTTGTCGAAGTTCTCATCCAGTAATTGCAGTTTCTCTAAAGTGTTCATCATTTTTCCCATTTTTTCTGTATCCAGCAGCGCTTCTATCTCTTGAACCAGATTCTCAAATGTTTCCAACAGCCCGGGCATTTGCCGCATTAAAATTTCTTTACCGTCTACAGTATCTACACCGCCGATCTCATGGAGGGACTCATGGTTAAAATTAGCTTTGCTCATCAACTGGTTTATGAGTGCTCTAAATTCTAAACCCTTGCCATATATATTGTCGCCTGAATCGTCTGCTTTTGGGTTGTTTTCTGAATTTACTTCCCGTTTTGCTGCTCCCACCAAAAAATCCATAACTGTCATATTCACA
This sequence comes from uncultured Clostridia bacterium, assembly GCA_964487675.1. GTDB lineage: Bacteria > Bacillota > Natranaerobiia > Natranaerobiales > Natranaerobiaceae > CAZARY01. Next base: position 1,194 of record CAZARY010000258.1, read on the forward strand.
TCATCTCACCTCCTTTCAATATTTAGCTATCATCGGGTTTTAATAACCACCACCTTTATAGGATTAGATTCTTTATGCTTGGTTTAGATTATGAACCGAGCAATCTGGTTAGTTCAGCGGCCCTGGCCGAATCCATTTCCGTTAATATGTCTGCCTTGTGATCATTTGGCAAACGGTTGAGTATTTCTAACGCCAGTTCATTGCCCTGATTTTCAAGCATCTCCGCGGCATCGGCTGGGCGCATCTCTTCAAATGTGTTGGCCAACTGCTCCAATCGTTCTTCACGGGCCACCATGGTCTCTTCTTCTGCTTTCAAATCTGCCTCCCAGGCATCTAAATCCGCTTCCCGTTCTCTAAGTTCTTCTTCTAGCTCTTCCAATTCGCGTTCTTTTCGTTCAAGTTCCGCACGTTCCTCTTCCAATTCTTCCTGCATAGCCGCAAGTTCCTCTGCCCAACGCTGTAATTCTTCCTCGCGATCCATCGGCTCATCGGGATCTTCTTTTGGAACAAACTCGCCAACCATAGGAATATTTCTGGCCATAGGGGCAAAATTGAACAATCCAAACATTTGGGCCAAAATCCCACCGATAATCATAGCAAAAATCAAGGGCACGACTATTAAAGCCAGTATGAATTTTAATTTACTATTTGCACTGCTAGGGGTCAAAATTGTCTCCCCTTACTTTTCTTTGTTATTTTATTTCCCAATCTGTTATCCTTATTAAATTATTCCCTTATTTTATCACATGGTTACAGTATGTAGAACCAGTTTATTCAGGCGGATATTCATATGAAATTCATGTAATCTATTTACGATCCATGTGTTACTTGTAATTAATCAAGAAAAATCAAATATCCCGTGAATGCTTATTTCGTCTAAACGCTTTTGTTCATCTTTAAACCATCCCTGTTTGTACTCCTCCCACTTGCGCTCCTTGAGTTTTTCCAGTGCTCTTTTTTCTCTTTTTGCTATAATCCAGTTTTGTCGTTCTTGTTCCAGTGTCTCATCGGCCTGTTTCAGGCGGTGCTGCTGGTAGGAAATATGATCTTCCAGCCGATCAAGATAATTATAGTAATTTTTTATTTGGTGCACCTTGAGAGGATGGTTCCTTTTGCTCTTCAATTCATTGCACATTCGCTCTCTTTCATTGAACATTTGATCCAAAATTTTCTGCTGTTTCTGCCTGTGTTCCTGAGCCTGTTGAAATT
>CAZARY010000259.1:0-2368 GCA_964487675.1 uncultured Clostridia bacterium
CAGGCCACTATCCGGGCCGATCGCCGCCATCCCAGCTCCCGCAGCAGCGGGACAATGCTTTCACGGGGAGAGGATATCAAAACATCTCTGATTCGTCTGTTTGACAGTTTTTCTGCAATTTTCCCGGCCCGATCATAGTCTTCTGCTTCAAGACATTCCTCCATCTCTTCAATCTGTGCATACAGATCATCTCTATCGACGAGAACATCCCTGGCCCTCATCTCAATCCCCTCCTGGAATCTAATTATTTTTTCCGCTAATATTATATCTTATTGGAGTGCTGGTACTTTCCTGCAAAGTATATTTTTCTGCAATGCAATTTTGCATGGATATATATCTGGTCTTAAAGTCAAGTTACGTTTATCAAAAAGATCATAATCATTTTCGTATCATATATAAATAAGGGGCATTCCTTTGAAAATAATAAAGTGGAGTTAGCCTTTCATCTGAGAGCTTGCACCAAACTAGGCACGGTTTTCCCGGAAACAGCTTTACCTAATTGTTGTTCCTTTCCAGGACGTAAGTTATCGTCTTTTAGTAATTGACACTTGCTTATATTTAGCAAGATTATTTTTCTACCAAAAACAGCAAAAACGCCGTCAGCGCCGGCGTTATTTGCTGTTACCCCTCAATCATCATTCAAGCTTTTCGCGCCTTTTGAAAGAGTAGAGGGCTAAACTCGAACTTAAATAGTTCGAGTTGTAATTTAACTCTACTACTATTTTTTATCAAGTCAAAGTAAATTTGAATTCCGCAAAGAAAATGAGCCTCTTCAGCGGCGAAGACCCTTTTATACAGATCAAATCTGCCTCAGTCTTTATCCGGCTCTATACTGAGATCTCGCTTACTGCCTGCCTGTCTCCGACCAGTCTTCTATTTCTATCTCACCGTCGATTATCATCTGCTTTATCTCTTCTATCCTCTCGGCGTGCTCGACGGTTACATTTTCTTTCATCTGCCTGATCTGTTCTATCTCTTCATCTGAAAGATGTTCGGCTATTATCGGATCAACTTCTACCCCCAGAGGAGTTAACCCTACACCACCATCTTCCAGGGCGTAGCTTACGTTGATTCCACCTTCAAAGTCTCCCTGTACAAAGTCTTCCACCGTGCTGTATACGGCCTGGTCTACTCGCTTGAGCATGCTGGCTATTATTCTGCCGGGTGAGACGTGATTCTGGTTGGCATCTACACCTATGGCATATATCTCTTCCTCTTCCGCTGCGGTGAAAAGTCCTTCACCTGTGCCGCCGGCGGCATGATAGATAACATCGGCGCCATTATCTATAAAACTCAGGGCGATTTCCCGGCCGCGGCCGGGATCGCCGAAGCTGTCAGCATAGCTTCTCTGTATCTCTATATCTCTGCCCGTCTCTTCTGCGATGAACTCCACTCCCTGAACAAATCCACCTTCAAACTTGTTTATGAGCGGACTGTTGATTCCACCTATAAAACCTACATTGTCATTCTCTGAAACCAGGGCGGCCAGCGCACCTGCCAAAAATGAACCCTGATGGTCGGCAAAGAGCATGCCCCTGACATTTTCAATGGGGGGCTCATAGATTACGTCGACTATGGCGAAGTTGTGATCGGGATATATCGGCGCTATCCTCTCCAGATCCTCTGCCTGCTGAAAGCCTACAGCTATTATCAGATCATAGCCCTCTCTGGCAAAACGTCGAAGGGAGGGATCAAAATCTGCTACATCATCGGGCTCGATATAATCAAACTCAACGTCAAAATCCTCTGCTGCCCTCTGCAGGCCTTCATAGGCCATATCGTTAAAGGACATATCTCCCAGCCCACCGGTCGAAAATACTATACCCACGCGAGTCGCCTCAGCTTCTACCGGCTGGGCAAATCCCACCAGACTGAATACCATGATCAGACTCATCAAAACCGCCATAACAGTTATTTTATTAATCAAATTAATTACCCCCTCAGATCTCTGGCTTTTTGTCTTTGAACTCTTCGTGAAAATAATAAATAAAAAGTATCTCACAATAACTTTTCCAATCGCCCTGGCTTTTCACCCCCTCAAACAGTTTTCTATCAGCTCATTTTCCTGCCGTTAATATCTATATAGTACTTAAGATTGAAATGCAATTTTTAAAGAAGATCATTTTTACATAAGCCCTATCTTTATCCGTCATCTTTTCAGCCTGTGCGGGTAAAACCGGGAACGGTTACTTTATTCAGGCGCACTTTTCCGATACGGAAAAGATAGCTGCTGAAAACTAAAGCGATATAGATCATTGATAATACTGCAACTCCTACTTGACTTTAACACCGCCGGTGCCAAAGGTTCCTGATCTGAAGGCAAAAAGGGCATACTCCTCCTAAAATTTTGGCACCATAGGTTTTAGCC
>CAZARY010000260.1:0-2367 GCA_964487675.1 uncultured Clostridia bacterium
AGATAGCTCAACTGGATGGACTTGGGAGTATGTTGATTGGGGTGCTGATTACCCATATGGGCACCTTAATGAACATTAAGCAATTAATCAACCAGTGGCGAACAGTTTTGGTTGCGGTAGGTGCGCTTATTGGTATCGTGGTTTTGGTCTATGCGATTGGTGGGCTGATTTTTGGGCACGAAGTGGCTATTACCGCTGCCCCACCGCTTTCAGGTGGTATTGTAGCGGGGCTGATCATGTCGGACACGGCTTCTGCGCTGGGTGATACTGACCTGGCGGTGTTGGCTGTACTTCTAGTGGTTGTCCAAGGATTTATTGGTTATCCAATTGCTTCTTACTGTTTAAATCGAGAAGCAAGACATTTACTTGCTGGCAAGATTAGGGATGTGGATATTGAATCTTCTCAATCTGAAGAAGGGACGGAGAACAAGCAATCGGGTAAAGGGAAAGTCATCAAATATCAACTGCCAAGCATGCCTGAGAGCTATCAAACGCCATTCATTTTGTTAGCTAAAGTGGGGATCGTTGCTTTTGCAGCAGTGACACTCGCGGGGGCCATTCCAGGTGAACCAATTCATCCATTTGTAATGACGCTGATTTTTGGTATCGTTGCTGGTGAGATCAACCTGTTAGAAGAAAATATTCTTAACAAAGCAAATTCTTTTGGGTTGGGGATATTGGCGCTAATGACGGTAATCATGTCCATGCTCGCTGATGCCACCCCGGAAACGCTGCTGGATCTGCTGGCCCCATTGCTCGGATGCCTAATATTAGGGGCTATTGGCATCGCAATTGGGTCTTCGATAGTGGGGCGTTTTCTTGGTCTAACAGTGGAAATGTCAACGGCTATTGGCGTTTCAGCGCTTTTTGGTTTCCCTGGAACCTACATCTTGTCAGAAGAAGCGGCCTTTTCTGTCGCACAAACCGACGAAGAAAAAGAAAAGATTCTCAATCATATCTTACCGAAAATGCTTGTTGCCGGTTTTGTCACGGTTACCATAGCTTCTGTACTGCTTGCAGGCGTCATGAGTGGCTGGCTGTAAGCAGCATTTGACCTTTGTAGCATTGACTTTGCAGGTTTACACGTAAAAACCTTAACATTGAAATGATAAAAGTCTCATTTAAAAAGGAGGAAAGCTGATGAAAGCTTTAACTGGAGCTACCATCATTGATGGGATTGGCACAGAACCGATCCAGGATGGGGTGGTACTGATTGATGATAAGGGTAAAATAGCTGCCTGTGGCAGCAGAGAAGCGGTAGAAATTCCCGGAGATGCACCGATCGAGGACTGTGGCGGTAAGACGATTATTCCCGGGCTGGTGGATGCCCATGTCCACTTTTGCCTTGAACCCTGTGGAGACCCAATTTCACAGGCGGTTAAAGAAAGTGATGCTCAAACGGCTTTTAAAGCGGCTAACAATGCAAAAAAAACACTTCTTGCCGGGGTGACAACTGTTCGAGATGTGGGAGGTAAAAACTACATTGATTTGGACTTAAGAGATGCCATTGCTAAGGACGAATTACCAGGTCCAAGGATGCTTGCGGCTGGGAGAATACTCACCATGACCGGCGGTCATGGCTGGGCAATGAGCGAAGAAATTGACGGTGAAGCAGAAGCCAGGAAAGCGAGTCGGAAACAATTGAAAAAAGGTGTTAATCTGGTTAAGATTATCGCAACTGGAGGGGTAATGACCGAAGGTGTGGAGCCTGGATCTCCACAACTAACAGAAGCTGAAATGCGGGCAGCCATTGAAGAAGCGCATAAGGCAGGCCGAAAAACGGCTACCCATGCCCAGGGTACAAGCGGGATCCAAAATGCCGTCCGGGCTGGCATCGATTCCATTGAACATGGGATTTTTTTGGATCAGAAAACTGTAGACATGATGGTGGAAAAAGACGTTTTTCTTGTGCCAACTTTGGCTGCGCCCTATTGGATATCTGAAAAAGGGCGGGAAGCTGGCATTCCGGAATATGCCGTAAAGAAGAGCGATGCAGTTATTGAAGATCACGTCAATAGCTTCAAAATGGCGTACCAAGGTGGCGTCAAAATCGCTATGGGAACCGATGCCGGCACACCTTTTAACGAACACGGAAAGAACACCTATGAAATAAGATTGATGGTAAAACACGGCATGTCTCCCATGGAAGCTATTAAAACGGCTACTCATCGCAGCGCAGAGTTACTGGGCATTTCCGATGAAGTGGGGAGTATTGAACCTGGTAAACAGGCAGATTTACTGGTATTGGCAGCCAACCCACTTTCAGATATTCAACAAGTGGAGCGGATTCATCAAGTATACAAAAATGGGAAAGTGTTTACCCCGGATGCTGAATAAATGACCGTGAATTTTCTATAAGCCCTGCTG
>CAZARY010000261.1:0-2354 GCA_964487675.1 uncultured Clostridia bacterium
TTTAAGACAAATAATGGTTGCCACCGTTCCATTTCTCTATGCAAATATATTAATATGTTTTATACTAAATAATAACTACTTTGTCCCTAATGTTGGATAGGAAAAACGGGGGGCGGTGTCATTGGCTACAGAGTTTTACAATAAACTATTATCACAAGTGTTTCAAGCTTTGGAAGCAAGCGCCTCACAGCTGGAGGAGCGTATAAAGGAGCTGACATGTATACGGGAAGTCAGTCGTTTATTTATAAGCGATAAAGAACTGGATGTTATCCTGACAGAAACGGCCCGGACAATTCCAAATTATTGGCAATATCCGGAAGTGGCTTGTGCCAGGATAAGGCTTGAAGGTAAGGAATATAGTTGTCCCCGTTTTATAGACTCCGCAAGTAAAATTGCCCGAAACATTGTGATAGACGGTGAAAAAGTCGGAAATATTGAAGTGTGTTATTTGGAAAAAAGACCGACCTTTGATGATGGTCCTTTCCTGGAAGAAGAAAAGCAGCTTCTTGAGACGCTTTGTGATCACCTGGCAAACCTGGTGAAACTGAAGCAAAAAGAAGAAGCCCTAGCCACTTCCAAGGATTATTACTATATTACGCTGAATTCTATAGGTGATGCGGTGATCACCACCGATATCCGGGGTAAGGTTACTTACATGAACCCGAAGGCGGAGATGTTGACAGGCTGGTCTTTTTCTTCGGCCCAAGAGAAAGAACTGGCTGAGGTCTTTTGTATTTTAAATACCCACACGCGAAAACACGTCACTAATCCTGTGGAAAACGTGCTTCAGACGGGAGAAAAGAAAAATCTAGCCAATGATACAACTCTAGTTTCATACTCGGGGCATGAGTATCAAATTTCTGATAGCGCAGCCCCTATCGTGAGCCCAAAAGGCGTTACAAGGGGCGTAGTGCTGGTGTTTTCTGATATTACGGAAAAATATCTTACTGAACAAAAGCTAAAGAGAAGAGAAGAAAAATACCGGGCATTGGTAAACCAATCTGCGGAGATGTTGTTTTTGCATGATCTGAAAGGGAATATTTTAGAAGTGAACCGGGCAGCAGTTAGAAAAACAGGGTATTCTGAAGAAGAACTGTTAAATATGCGTGTTTTCGATTTACACCCGGAAAGCGATAAAGATCAAGAAGTGAATCCGCCCCTGGAAATATTACGCCAGTGGCGGGAGATGGCCGTAGGTGGGGTGCCTTTAAATCTTGAATCCAGGCATGTTCAAAAGGATGGCATCGTGTACCCCGTGGAGGTTACCATCAACAAGGTAGCCTTCGGAAATAGGACCTATATGCTGACACTGGTACGAGATATTCGGGAACGGAAACAATATGAAGAACAGCTCAGGTTGATGAGCCTTTACGATGAACTGACCGGTCTTTACAATAGAGCTTACTTGGAAGAAGAGATGCGGAGGTTGGAAAAAGCGGGTACAGTGCCTGTTGGTATCATTATATTAGATATCGATGGGTTAAAATTGATTAATGAAAATTACAGCTATGCCACAGGGGATAAGTATATAAAAGGTTTAGCCGATATATTAAAACAGGCCTGTCATGATCATGGAATAGCTGCACGCTGGGGCAGTGATGAATTTGTACTGCTGCTTCCAGGCATGAGTAAAACACATTTGGAAAAGGTGTTGAAAAACATCAGAAACAAATGTCAACGATTTGAAGCAGGTACTGAGTATCCGCTTAAAATATCTGTGGGGACAGAAATCAAGGAATCATCGCAAAGATTTTTGAAAAAAGTATTGCAAGAAGCTGAAGGCAATTTACAGAAAAACAAGTTAGTGGAAAATAGCAGCGCTCGAAGTGATACCATTGCGGCTTTGACTAGCATTTTGAAAGAGAAAAGTGACGAAACAGAAGAACATGCCCGCAGGATGCTAGAGTTGGGCCTTAGATTTGGAAGAAAATTAAACTTATCGGAGCAGGAAATGAATAGGCTCTCCTTGCTGGCAGCTCTACACGATATTGGAAAGGTGGCGTTGCCCGAAGAAATCTTGAAAAAAGCCGGTGGTCTTTCTAGAGAAGAATGGGAGGCCATAAAAAGCCACCCCGAAAGGGGGCGGCGCATTGCCAATTATACCAATAATTTACAGCACATCGCGGAAGAAATAGCCACCCATCACGAACGTTGGGATGGTCAGGGTTATCCTTATGGCCTTCAGGGTGAGGACATTCCTTACCTGGCCCGAATCATTGCCATCATTGATACGTATGATGTTATGACCAATGGGCGCTCCTACAAATCGGCGGTGTCTTCTCAGGCAGCGCTGAAGGAGATTCAAGATTGTGCGGGTACCCAGTTTGATCCCCGGCTGGCAAGCAAATTTGTGG
>CAZARY010000262.1:0-2338 GCA_964487675.1 uncultured Clostridia bacterium
GTGTTATGATATACTTTAGTTTTGAAGGGAGGTCATTCAGATGGATTTAGTCAAAAATGTGGAGAAAGAGCAGCTAAAAAATGATCTATCGGATTTCAAGGCAGGAGATGCAGTTCGTGTTAATGTAAGGGTAACGGAAGGCAAAAGAGAAAGAATTCAACCTTTTCACGGCATAGTTATTAAGCGGCAGGGTGGCAGTATAAACGAAACTTTTACGGTCCGTCGTATAGCGTCAGGTGTTTCTGTTGAGAGAACTTTTCTTGTTCATTCACCCAGAATAGAGAGCGTAGATATTATTAGAAAAGGAAAAGTAGCCAGAGGAAAACTATATTATCTTCGTAACAGGATAGGAAAAGCTGCTAGAGTTAAAATGAAATAGATTAGGCATTATAGCCAGGTGTTATTAACCTGGCTTAACTTATATTTTGCTGAATATTCATTAACGGAGAGGGTTTTTACTGTTGTGAAGTATATAGACAAAAATACTTAAATATAATATTTTATCAATATGAAACTAAGTGTATGGGCAAAAAAACAAGGTATAAGCTATAAAACTGCATGGAGATGGTACAAAGAAGGCAAGCTGCCTGTACCTGCGGAAAAAACGCCTAGCGGCACTATATTGATTAAAATTGACGAATATGAAGATGCTGTTGGTGGAGAAAATATTATTTATGCCAGGGTGTCGAGTTCCGATCAAAAAAGTGACTTGGACAGACAGGTAGCAAGGTTGTTGGAATTTGCCAACATCCACGGATACAAAATAGGTAAAACTGTTACTGAAGTAGATTCCGGCTTAAATGGACGGCGAAAAAAACTTATACGTTTGCTGGCAGATCCAAACATTAAAACTATTTTTGTGGAACACCGCGATAGATTAACTAGGTTCGGATTTGAATATATAGAGGCAGCTTTGCTTGCGCAAGACCGAAACATAATAGTTATAGAAGATGGAGAGCTAAAAGATGATTTAGTTCAAGATATGATAGAAGTTTTAACTTCCTTCTGTGCTCGATTGTACGGCAAAAGGTCTGCTAGGAACAAAGCAAAAAAAGCTTTGGAGGCTATCAAAGATGATAGTAAATAAAGCCTATCGGTATGAACTAAAACCTAATAAAACACAGCAGAGATTACTAAAAAAGCACTCTGGCTGTGCAAGGTTTGCATGGAATTGGGGTCTTTCAGAAAGAAAGGCACTTTACGAAAAAGAAAAAAGGAGCACTAATGCAATTGAACTCCATCGCAAACTAAACAGCTTAAAGCCAGTAGAATACCTATGGATGTACGAAGTATCGAAATGTGCTCCCCAGGAAGCGCTTAGAGATTTGGATAAAGCATTTAAAAATTTTTTCGAAGGACGTGCTAAATACCCTAAATTTAAAAAGAAAGGTATCCACGATTCTTTTAGGCTCACCGGAACCATAAAGGTATTTGAAAAATCCGTACAGCTCCCGAGACTCGGAAAAGTTAGGCTTAAAGAAAAACCGAAGGTAAATAGCAAAATACTTTCCGCTACCGTTAGTCGCGAGGCGGATAGGTGGTACGTAAGCCTTACGGTAAAGGAAGAAATAATTAATCCCGAGCCTTTATATACAGAACCTGTTGGTGCAGACCTCGGACTTTTGGATTATATTGTACTTTCTAATGGTGAAAAGATAAAGCCGCCAAAAAGCCTGGAGAGAAAGTTGAAAAAGCTCGTGAAACTGTCAAAACAATTTTCGCGCAAAGAAAAGGGTTCGAACAACAGCAAAAAACTGGCCATGAAGCTCGCCAGACTTCACAGGAAGATAAAAAACGAACGGAGAAACTTTCTTCACAAACTCACGAGCAGGCTGGCGAAAACCAAGTCAGCCGTTGTTATAGAAGACCTCTCCGTTCAGAATATGATAAAAAACAAACGTTTATCTCGAAGTATAGCAGACGCAGGTTGGGGAGAATTTAAAAGGATGCTCGAATACAAAACAAAGTGGTACGGATCAGAATTAGTGGTTGCGCCCAAATTTTATCCTTCAAGTAAAAAATGCAGCAGTTGTGGTTATATGTTTTCCGAGTTAAAACTCTCAATGAGAGAGTGGCTATGTCCCGGCTGCAATATTTATCATGATCGAGATATAAACGCAGCAAAGAATTTGCTGCAGTATCATACTGCAGCTTGATACACTAAAATTAAATAATACCGCGAGTTCCGCGGGAATTTACACCTGTGGAGATCGGCCCTGCGGCGGAATAAGCTTTTTGGTTTAGTCTACGAGCACCCGCATCTATGAAACAGGAAGCCATGAGACATTTGTCTATGAAAGGTGGAACGGTATTGACAAAAAGCTTATCTGGAATATCG
>CAZARY010000263.1:0-2329 GCA_964487675.1 uncultured Clostridia bacterium
ACAGCGTACGAGCGAGAAAGAAATTCCAGGTAAGGTGGCATACAGCCCCGATTTGAAAATCACTCCGGTAGAACCTGACATAGAAGAAATAACAAAAAAAGCCACTTACAGTTTGGAAAGCTTAGGAACAAAAATTGTTGAAACTCAACCGGATTTCAAAAACGCTAAAAAAACATTCCATATTTTAAGAAGCTTTAATTTTTCATCCAGATTTGCAAGCTTAATAGAAGAACGCAGGGACGAAATTAAACCGGAGGTCATTTGGAACGTGGAGCAAGGACTAAAAATCAGTGCTGAGGATCTAGCCTGGGCAGAAAGAGAGAGAGGTAAGTTATACCATAGAATGATAGACTTTTTCAAGAACTATGATATTCTGATCACACCTACAACGGTGGTACCCCCGTTTGATATAACGGAGCGCTACGTCACAGAAGTAAATGGCCAAGCATTTGACAATTACATTGACTGGTTCACTATAACTTATGTTATCTCGCTTACCGCACTCCCCGCACTTTCTATTCCTTGCGGATTTACAGATGATGGACTGCCGGTGGGATTACAGCTAATAGGAAAACCGAGAGGAGAAGCCGAACTTTTATCTTTTGCAGCACAGATAGAAAAGCAATTGGGCGTCAAAGAAAAGGCTCCCGATAAATAAACTCAATAAATTGAAACTTTTCATTAAAAAATTCATTAAAAAACAAAACAAAATAAGTTTGTCTACAGTATATAAAAAAGACGAAAAAAGCCGCCTCTAATAATTGGATTAGAAGCGGCTTTTTTTGGAGCGGGCGACGGGATTTGAACCCGCGGCCTCCAGCGTGGCAAGCTGGCGCTCTACCCCTGAGCTACACCCGCATGTAGACTTTAAATTCTCCCTTGATCTGCAAAAGTATTTTAACATAACAAAAAAGGTTTTGCAAAGCTTGAATAAAAAATAAAAAATATGAATAAAAAATAATTAATTGGATTTTAGGGATTTTTGGGATTTCAGGATTTTTACTTAAACACGTATTGTAAGTATTAAAAATTATAAGGATGAAAGGATATCAACTATGACAATGATAGATACCGAAAAACAAAAAAAAGTCCCTTGGAGAGCTTTTCTTAAAGATGTACTTATTTGTTCTTTAGGCGCTTTCGGAGGCCCTGAAGCGCATTATGGTGTTTTTACAGATCAAATGGTAGTAAAGAAAAAGTATTTAACTGAAGAAGAACTGGTTGAACTGATTGCTTTAACCGGGATTTTACCAGGTCCAAGTAGTACACAAACCATTGTCACCATTGGACATAAAATGGGAGGGCCGCGATTGGCTTTCCTAACATTGTTGGTGTGGGCTTTACCAGTACTTACATTGATGACGTTACTATCTTTTTTAAATCAATTTTTAGAAAGCATGAATATATCCCAGGATGGACTTCGTTATATTGCCCCTATGGCAGTGGGTTTTATTATTTTAGCTGCATATCGCATAGGAAGAAAAGTAGTAACAGATAAAATTACATTATTGCTATTACTAATAGGAGGCATAACTACTTATTTTGTTCGTGAAGCATGGATCTATCCGTTAGTTCTAATTTTAGGTGGAGTGGTGAGTATTATTGTTTCAAAGGAGAAGGATCTTTGGAATCTTGTAAAATTAAACCCGCCTTGGAAATACCTTATTGCCTTTGGAGTTTTTGCGGCAGGGAGCCTTCTATTAACTTTTATTTGGGATAACAGAATCATTCATTTATTTGAAAGTTTTTATCGGTATGGTTACTTGGTTATTGGAGGCGGCCAAGTAGTAGTACCTTTTATGTATAGTGAGTTAGTAGAAGTGAATCAGTATATGACAAATCAAGAGTTTCTAACTGGTTTTGGCCTTGTACAAGGGTTGCCAGGCCCAATGTTTAGTTTCAGTGCATATGCAGGTGGAATGGCGGCTCGAGGCGAGAGTGTGCTAATCCAAATTGTAGGAGCAGTAGCAGGGGGGATAGCAATATTTTTACCTGGCCTGCTATTAATTCACTTCATATACCCGATATGGGAAAACTTAAAGGAGATTAAAGGAATTAAAGTCTCTTTGAAAGGTATTACCGCAGTTGCCGGTGGACTGATTACCGTGGCTGCGATAATTCTGATGCAAAGGAGTGGATTTGTACTCGATAATATTCTTGTTATGCTGATTACGGTTGTACTTCTATTTACTAAAAAAATCCCCGCACCATTAATCGTATTAGCAGTTTTAGCTGCAGGTTTTATTTTGTAATCTGATTATCAAGTTAAATCAGGGGAGCAAATTATATGTGTGCTGCGATGCTTGAGCGAATACTGCTTTGCTCTAGA
>CAZARY010000264.1:0-2315 GCA_964487675.1 uncultured Clostridia bacterium
CTTGAAATGTTTCTTTTTGTTTGTACTCAAAAGCTTCCCATTTTACAAAAACATCTCTTGTTTCGCCATCAATGGTATCAGCAGTGAAACTAATAAAGACTTCTGGCACTTCATTAATTTTTTCTCCAAAGTGGTAGTCCATATAATATAAATCATCCAAACCGGGTTCAGGCCCAGAATCAGGCTTGCCTAGAACATCTCTAATTTCTTCAAAATCTGAACCCACCTCAACCCCTAAAATTGTTTGCCCCTCTCCAAGGCTCATGCTAATTGCAGTTTTATTATCTAGTTCTTCCGGTGAATGAAAGGTTATGGATCCATCTTTATAGTTGTACAGCATATAGTTGTGCGGCCCGTTCCAACTGCTGTACCCCTGTTCATCAGGGTCTCCCATCACCCCTATGATTTTATCAAAACTTTTACCTAAAAGTTTTATCACCGGATCTCTTTCATGCAAATAAAGGTTTGTTTCGATTTCTCTCTCATACAACGAAAATGAGTTTCCGTTGCTTTCTACCATGTTCTGATGGTCATAAGAGTCCGGTTCTTCCTCAGCCTGTCCAAGCATTAGAAACGGTAAAACAATGACGAATAAGTAAAACAAAGGTGAATTGTAACTAAAAAGCATTTTAACTCACCTCCCTTGTTTTTAGTATAATGCTTAACAGTTAACATTTTCTAAACATTTTCTAAACATTTTCAGTCTCTGAAAAAATGAATTGCTTTACAGATTTAATATGTTTTCTAGCAACTTGGCAAATTTTAGTTAAAATTTAAGATAAGCACTTTTATTTGGCTAATGCGGTACTGTTGATGGCCTCTGCAAGAGTCGGGTGAACGTGCATCATTTCTTGTAAGTCATAAACAGTAGCACCAAAACGCATAGCAGCAATCAACTCATGGATGAGTTCGCCTGCTTCCGGTCCGATGATGTGTCCCCCTAAAATCTTTCCGCTGTTACTATCCAAGACGAGTTTAACAAACCCATCCAGTTTATCTATCGCCAAGGCACGCCCATGAAAGGCAAACGGAAAACTTTTTGTTGTCACATTATAGCCTGCTTCAGCCGCTGAAGCTTCTCCCAATCCTGCACCAGCTATTTCCGGATCAGTAAATACGGCAAAAGGGACCAATCGATCCTGGGAAACAATTGCTTTGCCCTCTAATAGATGACGGGAAAGTAAAAGTCCATCATGCCAAGCTTTATGGGTAAACATCATCCCGCCAATGACATCGCCAATCGCCCATATGCCTTCAGCTGCTGTTTTAAAATTTTCATCCACCAAAATATATCTTTTTTTAGTTGTATCTACGCCTGTTTTTTCCAGGGCTAACATGTCACTATTGGGAGTCCTACCCGTAGCAACCAGGATTTTTTCAGCGCTATAGCGTTTCTGCTCACTTTCAGCTTCATCAATAGCGTAAATCAAACCATTTTCCGAGCCAATCGAGCTTATACGGGTACTTGTCTTCACGTTTATCCCTTCCGCTTCCAATACTTTACGGATTTCATCGGATATTTCCGGTTCCAAATTTTCTGCTAGGCGTGCGCCTCTTTGAATAATCGTCACGGAGACTCCCAAACGCGCAAACAGTTGAGAAAACTCGAGGGCAATAATACCACCCCCCAGGATGAGTAAACTTTTGGGAAGCTCTTCTAGTTCCATGGCTGAAGTTGACGTTAGGTAATCTACGTCACTCAACCCTTGAACGGGTGGTATCCCGGGCCGCGCACCAGTCGCAATCACAATTTTTTCTGCGGTAAGAGATTCACCATTGACTTCCAAGGTTTTCGGACCGGTAAATGATGCCTGACCTTCATACAGCGTAATGTGCTCTTTCTTCTGAACAGATTTATAACTGTGATCCCGCATTTTCCTAACAAGTATTTCCTTCCGATTGAGAATTGTTGGCCAATCTGCGCGTGGTGATTCTGTAATCACGCCATACTTTTGCGCATCTCGCACCCATTGCATGACCTGAGCTGAACTGATTAAGGTCTTAGAAGGTATACAGCCAAAATTTATGCAAGTACCTCCGAGATAACGGGTTTCCACTAACGCCGTATCCCATTTTTTTGCGGCCGCCCGGTGTGCCACACCAGGACCAGCTGTACCACCCCCTAATACAATTAGGTCAAATCTTTTCAAAATTGCCCACCCCTCTCAAACTTTATTTCAAATTTTTGCCTTATGATGTTTATGAAAAAAAGTAATTTCACGAGAATTTTCCCTTCGGGCATTTTTAACCTCTCTGCGGTACCACCGATTATTAATGCCCCTTTTTGACTCTGATTCATTTGGACATCCCCACTT
>CAZARY010000265.1:0-2294 GCA_964487675.1 uncultured Clostridia bacterium
ACGGGAATCTGCAGCAGTACTCCCACAGATTGAACTGTGGGAGTACGTCAAGGCGAGGGGTAAACTTACCCCTTTAGGAAAAACAAACCTCAATAACAGTAGCCGTATTTTTTGACGAAGTTTTGCCTGGTTTCCTGGCAGGGGCAAAGATTTTCAGGGATATTGTCCAACTTACAGGGACAGTAGAAATCACCAAACATGCGGTACTTTTCTAATAACCCTTGAATCAAATCTTCTTTATCTTCATTAAACGTATAATCACGTAAGCGGGCAAAGGTATCTACGCGCTCCCTGATTTCGGTTTCGGGTTCCTGTGGGTATTTTCTGGACTCGGCACCGAGCCACATAGGGGCCGATTTATCGATGCTTATTCGGCTTCCTTGATCTTTTTTGTTCGCTTTACCATGCTCATCCGAAATAGGGACTGGGTCTGAGGTCAGTTCTAATTTTGCCCCGCAAACTGTGCAAATTACCACGGTCCCGGGGCCCATTTCCTCGGTGGCATCAACGGCAAAAGTGACCTGACAAACAGGGCAGTATACTTTTACCTTACTGACTTTCATCTTCTAACGCCTCCTCTATTTCTTCTGGCTTAAATCCTTGTATCACTTTGTCTCCAATAACGGTAACAGGAAAAGATCTTTTAGACACCAATTGATCCACTTCTTCCACAGCCTTTTCTTTCTCTTCGCCTGAGACTCGATCTAAGTCGATGCATTCATAATCCAATTCTTTTTCATTTAAAAATTTCTTCAGCTTCTTACAGTAGGGGCAGGTGCTCAGCGCATAAACTTTTAACATGTTCATTTCCCCTTTCATTTAAAATTGCTTTTAGCGAACCGTTCTTAATTCATAGAAGATCCCTTTGCAATGCGAAAATGCTTTTTGAATTCAAAATAAAGCTTTTTAGTCTTTAATTAAACTGTTCATAAATTAAACCCACTAGGCTTAAAAATATTAATAAAAAAGTTATTGCAAGCAGTACTTTAGACTTTGTACTCAAAGCTTACTTCATCCTTTCTGTTTGAAAAGAAATATGGAAAAGGATACAAGAACGTAGATTGGGAAAAAGGCTCCTGAAACTATTTAAATAAATTTTATCATACCAAAAAAGGAATTTCATATAATCATATAACAATCATATAATTTTGAACTTCAAAATGCTACCCAATAATGTCAGCCAATATAGGAGCGAGATATCTCCGCCATATCATTGGCTAAAATTGAATTGACACGGCCAACAGCTTTGATAAAATGAATCACTAGCAGCCTAATAACTGTATTTTCTAAACATGGCAAATATAGAACGGCAGGAAGGAGACTACGTTGATTGTACTAAAAACATGGCTTCCAACTCTGTTGACCTTTGGTAATTTGATTCTCGGGTTTTTGGCGCTCATGATGCTGCATACGGGTTTCGAAAGAATTGGGCTGGGCTTAATTATTTTAGCTATGTTCTTAGATGGCCTCGATGGCCGTATGGCTAGGAAGTTAAATGTGTCCGGTAAAATAGGAAAAGAACTCGATTCTTTAAGTGATACTTTATCATTTGGGGTGGTACCAGCATACTTTTTGGGAATAACTTACCTTGGAATGGGTATAGGTTATTTGATCATCCCTATAATTTTTATTTCTATGGCATGCTATCGAGTGGCCGTCTATAATTACCAGTTTGAAGAAGGATCCAGCGATAATATTTTTTTCGGCCTCCCTCTTCCAGTAGCTGGCATTATCGCAGCGTTTTTTAGTACGTATCAGGTAGTCCCCATCTACGTGATTACAGTGTTAATCCTTGTAATGTCTGGATTGATGGTAACGTCGATCCCTTATCCTTCCTTAAAAAATTATCGACCGAAAGACAGTATGCAAATAGTGGGGACACTCATCATGACACTGCTGTTGTCAATATTTCATTTTCTGACTGCTATTTTATTTGGTCTGTATATAGTTTTAGGGGTGGTGAATTACCTTCGAAATGGCACTATGGTAAAAAAATGACTGGGCCTCTTAGCGCCTTAAATTGCATGTTAATGGCTGTGGAATGACATGTGAAATAACGGCTTTCAAATAAATCAAGACTTTTGAGTATTGCATTTGTGGTTTTGCATTTGAGAACCTACGAAAGTGCAGCATAAAGCCTGCTGCTTCAGCTGTGGGAGCACGTCAATGAAAAAGTCACCCCTAAGCTTAAAAACCCTGGGGTGACCATTTTTACCATGGTCGGGGCGGCCGGATTTGAACCGGCGGCCTCTTCGTCCCGAACGAAGCGCGCTGCCAAACTGCGCTACGCCCCG
>CAZARY010000266.1:0-2272 GCA_964487675.1 uncultured Clostridia bacterium
GATCCAATCTTGGTTTTGTCTTTTAATTCTTCCTGTACCTTTGCCATCTCACTTTGCATTTTTTGAACCTGTTTCATCATTTTTTGCATTTTCCCACCCATACTCACGAATCCCTCCTTGTTGGATTAAAAGTTTCTACTTTATCGGCGCCAAATTCTTCAATGGCTCCTTCTTTTAAATTTTCTTGTGCCTCTGTTTTATTGTTTTTCCCCCTATTGTTTTGTGTTGCTGCTTCATCTTGGGTCATAAGTTGGCATTTAATGTTTAACCCCGGGAAAAATTCATTCAAGGCCGATTTTAACGTTTGAAGCTCCTTTTGCTCTACCCATTCCTTGTGAATGCTGTAAGTTGGAGAAAAGCCCAGATAAAGCGTACTCCCTTTTAAAGTATGGGGCCGGCCTTCTTTCACGAGGGCATGAGCCGTAATCTTTTTTTCTTTCAACTTCTCTAATATTGAAGGCCACTGCTCTTTAATTTCTTCAAAATTGAAGGCAGCTTCTGCTTGTCTTGTTTTGCCTGTCTCTCCTCTTTCGTCGCCGCCGCTTTCTTTTTTATCTCCTTCTGTCTGGGAAAACTGGGGTGCTTTATTTGATTGAATGGCTTCCTCGTTTCCCCTACGCCGCTCGACTGAGTCTAGTTCTCCTGGATGGGTTGAGTTGTCCGCTTGGTTCTTCATATCTTTGCTTTCAATTTGATCGCTATCTCTAGGGTCTTCCGAAGAAACAGGCTCTCCATTCAGTTCATGAAGAAGTCGCATAATACTCATTTCTACAATTAAACGCTGATTTTGTGTCCATTTCATATTATTTAGCTGTTCTGCCAAAAAGTCAATCATAGATAATAATTGCGTTTGATTGAAGTAATTTTTTAAACCGGCCAAATCTTGAAACGACCCCTGCAGCATTTCTTTATTTGATGGTTCCATATTTATATTTGCTTGGTCCTCTGTTTGATCTAATTTTAGAAGCAGCAAATCTCTGATAAAAAGAATAAAGTCATTTAAAAATTGTCCCATATCTTTTCCGCGCTCTGAAGCTTCTTGAACGATTTGAATAACTTCTTCTAGGCGATTTTGGTAAATGCCTTCTAACAATTTTCTGTATACTTTCCCTGGAACTGCTCCAATAATTTCATAAATATGCGTTTCCTTTAATTTTTCATTCTCTCCTATAAAGGATAAACTTTGATCTAATAAGCTTAATGCATCCCTCAAACTTCCATCTGATTTTTGAGCAATTACCCCTACTGCCGTGTCTTCGTAATCAATTTGTTTATTCTCCAGCACCTTTTTTACTTGCTCCTCTATTATATGCATAGGGATTTTATGAAAATCAAATCTTTGGCACCGGGAAAGAATAGTCATAGGCAGTTTGTGCGGTTCTGTCGTGGCCAACACAAAAATGACGTGGCTGGGAGGTTCTTCCAAAGTTTTCAGTAAAGCATTGAATGCCTCTGTAGTTAACATGTGAACTTCGTCTACAATATAAATCTTATAGCGTCCCTCAGTGGGCGTATAAACCACGTTTTCCCTGATTTGACGGATCTCATCAATCCCCCTGTTGGAGGCTGCATCAATTTCTATTAAATCCATAAAGCGCCCTTGACTATGTTCTTGACAGCTCACACATTGTTCACAAGGGTATTCGGTGGGACCTTGATGGCAATTTAATGACTTTGCCAACACTTTTGCAGCACTTGTTTTTCCGGTGCCGCGGGGACCCGAAAAAAGATAAGCATGGGCTATTTTTCCTGTTTTGACAGCATTTTTAAGAGTGGTGACCACATGATTTTGTCCCACCAGGCAATCAAAATTTTGAGGACGCCATTCCCGGTAAAGGGCTTGGTAACGCATTGCCATTCCATCCTTTCCCAATCCTTTTCTGCTAATTTAATTTTGTGTATTTCCAGTACGCCATTTTATTATAACACAAAAATCAAACTGCAAATAATGAGCGATTTTATAAAAAAATAACCCCATTTGGGGGATTTTAAGCTGTTTAACTTGCTTCTTTTTTCATTCATTTGCGTATTGTAGGTATCAGCAACTATTCAAATCTTGTAACAAAATTTGGGGAATATTAGGAGAAAAAATTTAGTCTTGACCATTACATGATTTCTTTATCATTACATGATTTATATGGCCATCACTATAAAATTTTTATTGAATTTTCTACAGCTGCTTACTGCCTCATAATATCTGGCAATTTAAACATAATAAAGGCCGTGCACCCGGCTTCGACCCGCCCGGTGAAGCGTTACCCAAACAGTTAGC
>CAZARY010000267.1:0-2270 GCA_964487675.1 uncultured Clostridia bacterium
TGACCGAACGCAGTGAGGGCGTTTTAACGCAGCCCAAAATCGGGAGCATGGTTACAGCCAGTTCAGCAAAGCCATGAGCGAAAGCATTGCAACACCAAAGACGGCAATTATTCTGATTTAACTTGATAACCATTTTTTGTAATTTACAATTAACTATATTAAACTGTATGACCTTATAACGTTTAAAATTTTTAAAGAAAGTGAAATGATAATAATGGGATTCACCTGCCTTTTAAATTTTGGTATGAATTTCACCTTCACGTCCAGCAATGACTTTATGGTTGTTTTCAGCAGCATTTTTCTTCATATTTTCTTTTTCTCTTATAAAAAAGGAAATTGCAATTATATCAAGAACTAATTGAGTAAGAAGTAGTCACAGATTAGAATAAAGCAGTTCCCCTAGAAAAGATTAAAAAGCATTGATACATATAACGCTTTGAGTATGAAATCAAACAGAACGACCCCTCCCTGCTGTTCTCCAAGGGGTATAAAATGATTGACTAGGGCTGTGATGAAAATGAGCTTGAGTTTAGAGGCCCCCATGCAACTGGTGAAGTCGACTGTCCCCCTGGCATGATATTGAATATTGAAAAAGTCGTTACGCAGTCTCGTGACTTTAGTCATGAGAGGTTCACAAAGACTTGCTTATTATTTCTAAGTTAGAAAGACATTATAACCCAAATCAGATTAGTTAAAGGAGTGAGGTAGTTGAGTAACTTGTTTGCTACAAGAGCAAGAGAGACAAGCGATTCGGATTTAGCAGAACTTTTTAAGCTTTCTGAAACCCCAAATATCATTTCTTTTGCAGGAGGCTTTCCAGATCCAACTTGGTATTCGAATGAAATGGAGAATATTTCTTATAAAGTCTTAAAAGAGCAAAAAAATGTGGCTTTACAATATGGACCTGTCCCTGGTTTGACGGTGTTTAGAGAGTTTATTGCTGACAGAATGAAGAAACAAGATATAGACGCAAATAAAGAAAATATTTTGATTACAAGCGGGGCGTTACAAGGATTGGAGCTAATATGTAAAACTTTTATTGATCCAGGTGATCAAGTAATAATCGAAGCTCCCACTTACCTTGGGGCCATTTCTACAATAAAAAGTTATGAAGCAGACATACTTTCAATTAACTGTGATGAGCAAGGAATGAATATTGATGAGTTAGAAAGAACTTTAGAAAATAACAGCAGCAACATCAAATTTATTTATACCATTCCAACATTCCAAAACCCTACAGGCAAAACTTTACCTAAAGAAAGAAGAAAGAGAATTATTGAACTGGCAAAAAAATACCAATTGCTTGTTATTGAAGACGGGGCTTACTCGGAGCTTAGGTTTATGGGAGAGGAAGTACCGCATATGAAAGCAATGGATGACTATGATCATGTAATATTTTTGGGTACTTTTTCTAAAATATTATCACCGGGAATCAGGCTGGGATGGATTGCTGCAGATAAATTTATGATTGATAAATTAACATATTTTAAACAGAGTTCTGATCAAATGACTTCTCCGTTGAGCCAATTAATTGCATTAGAAGCTGGTCAAACTGGTTTACTAGATCAACAAATAGATATGTCTAAAAAAGCTTTAAGAGAGAAAAGAGATGCCACACTGATAGCATTGGGGAAATATTTCTCTCAATCTGGTACATGGACTGAATCGGAAGGTGGGTTTTATACCTGGCTAGAAATTGATAAAAATATTAATACTTTTGATCAATTAAGAAAATCTGTGAAAAATTATAAGGTAGCCTATGTTGCGGGTCCATCATTTTTTGTAGATAAAAACTTTGGCAAAAGAGCTCTAAGGCTGAGCTACAGTTTACCCACCGTAGATGAAATAGACAAAGGAATAAATAAATTAGCTGAGGTATTTGAAGTTTAACTGTGGATCTGTTTAGTTATATGATTGAACTTTCACATCTTAAAATCTATTAAGTTTAGGCCCTCAGTTAAAGCTTTTTGGTTGGTTTGGATAAAAATTATTAACTCAATAGAAAGCAAAGAACTGTTTTAAAGCACATAAAATAACTTTTTTTGTGTTTGACCTTGTCATTTTAAATTTTCAACCTATAAATTCGAGTTCCTTATGCTATAGGAGCGAGTTTATATTTTGGTAGGACTTTTACTTTTTGTGCTTTTTAACTTCTTTTTAGAGCTTCAAGAGTGCTACAAAGTTCAGTATAATAAAATGGTGCGAGGGGTGGGATTCGAACCCACACACCGAATGGCACTAGATCCTAAGTCTAGCGCGTCTGCCAATTC
>CAZARY010000268.1:0-2244 GCA_964487675.1 uncultured Clostridia bacterium
TCTCGCGGCAGCATTTAGTACCTGGTTTAAATTTTTGCCTTTAAATTTTTGTGGCAGCATACTCATTAAATCACCCCCCTTGGCTCGACATCCTTTACAAATTGTACATTCTCTTTTGGATTGTTAGCTTACCGCGAAGCCTCATAATCCCTTTTGAATGAAGCTGGCTAATCCGAGACTCAGATAATTCCATTATTTCGGCAATTTCCTTTAAATTTAACTCTTCATAATAGTATAATGATAAAACCAATTTTTCCTTTTCGGGCAAAGCATCTATTGCTTGACCTAATTTAGCTTTTATGTCCTCTTTTTGAACTTCTTCCAAGGGATCTGGGCTTTTATCATTTGGGAACACATCCTCTAGCCTGAGCTGTTCCTCTTCAGAAAATACAAAATCGCTTAAATAAGTGGGGATAGCCCAGGTGGCTTCCTGCCATAGTTTGTCTATATCTGCTTCACTCACAGAAAGCTTCTCTGCAAGTTCACTATTATCTGGAGATCTACCCAATTCCGATTCTAATGCCTGATAAGCTCGATGCAAGTTTCTAACTTCGTCCCTGATCTTTCGGGGAACAAAATCAAAGTTTCTCAATCCATCCAATATAGCGCCTCTGATCCTAATTCTAGCATAAGCAGTAAATGGTACATTTTGGGAAGGATCAAATTTTTTGACTGCGTCAATAAGCCCAATGACGCCAAATGAAATAAGATCATCTTTGGTTAAGCTAGCAGGCATACCATAGCTCATTTTATCCACTTGACTCTTAATTAAATATGTATATTTTAAAATAATCTTTTCTAAAATATTTCTTTCTTCTGACTGTTGGTATTGTTCAATCAAGCTATGGTCCACCATTACACCTCTTTAGTCTCTCTTTTAACGGATTTAATCACCAGCTTACCCGTTTCGCAAAAAAGATCTATGGTCCGGCCATAATTGCCTCCTACATCTTTAGCAGCAATTCTGATACCGTAATCCTTCAGTATTTCTTCTACTGCCATGGCATTGCGGTGACCAATTTTTAACATTTCGCTGCCTCCGGAAAATTCAAACATTTGTGCACCACCAGCTATTTTGGCAATCAAATTATTCCTACTGCAGCTCATTTTGGTTTCCAGTTCCACGACCATGTCATAAATACCTGTATCGGCATACTTTGCTCTTTTATAATGCTTTTTCCCCGAAGGGCTTTCTGGGAGCATAATGTGCGCCATACCACCTGTTTTTCTTTTACTGTCGTACAATGTCACCCCGACACAGGAACCCAGTCCCGATGTTCTAATAATGTGCCCATTAGAAGCAACTTTCCAATCTGCAATCCCAACTTTAACTATTTTCATAATCGAAGCCTAATGAACGAAGTATTTTGGGGAAAGAATCCTGGTCGGGAATAAGAAAAAAGTGCCCTCTTACAATATCACTTTCTTGTGAAAATTCGGTGCCGATTAGAATAACATGTTCACTGATATCTTCATCCACTTGAAATAGGATCACCTGAAGAATAGCGCCAGCCATATCAACAGCCACAGCAGGTACAGTTGGGCTTATATCCATTTTAGTCATATCACTCATAGCAGTTAAATAAGAACTTGCGACTATATTTCCGGTTTCCATGAGGGCAGATTGCTCCATTTCACCTAGTTCATTAGTCTCATTATCTTGTTCAGGTACCTGTCCCATTAAAAGTTCGACCAGTTGAACGGCCTCCCTTTTGTCAAATAAAAGCATTAAAGAACCTGGGGCTTCGCCTTCAAAGCGCATATAAACCCCCGCAACTAATCTTTCAGGACCGCCCACAACTTCGGGGACTTCTTCAAAAGGTAACACATTTACTTCAGGAACAGTCATTTTGATCGATTTACCCAAAAATTCCGAAAGAGAAGTCGTGGCATGGCCGGCTCCTATATTGCCAACCTCCTTTAAAACATCCACGTGTAAATCTTCCAAATTAAAATACGACATCAAATCGCACCTTTCTATTGATCTATACTTTCCTTCATTTGATCTACTTCTTCCTTTTTCAATACTTCGGATAAATTTAACAAGATCAACAGCCTATTTTCCAGTTTGGCTACACCTTCCAGGTATGTGCTCTCCACTCCACCAATTATTGAAGGCGGAGGCTCAACAGCATCCTGCGGAACTCTAACCACATCCGAAGCGGAATCTACGATCATGCCAACCATAACCTCGTTCATTCTTACAGTTATTATCCTGGTTTCGTCGGTAGATTGCTTTTCCGG
>CAZARY010000269.1:0-2227 GCA_964487675.1 uncultured Clostridia bacterium
AACACTAAATACCTCCTGTGCCATTCTTTTATTTCCAGAATTCAATCAAAGGATTGCCTGCCTCTTTTAATTGGAAGCTTTAAGGTTCTGTTCATATGAAATTTTTCCTTTTATTAGGTTTAGTTTCCGGCCCAAAAATTTCAATACTATATAACCTGTTTAAAGCAATTTAATTTATAACCAGTGACCAAAAATCAAATATTATCATCGGAGTTTACAACTTTTAAAAATGCTTCCACAATCTCCGGATCAAACTGGCCTCCAGCACAGTCTTTAATTTCTTTTATAGCTTTTTCTGCTGGAACTGCAGAACTATATGGCCGGTCATTAGTCATAACATCATAAGTATCAACCACAGAGATTATTCGGGACAGCAAAGGTATCTCTTCACCGGCAATTTCACGGGGATAACCTTCACCATCCCAGCGCTCATGGTGACTTAAAATTGCTTCAGCTATAGCAGCAAATTCCTCCGTAGCGGAAGCAATGCGGTAACCTCTCTCCGGATGTTCGCGGATTATTTCCCACTCATTATCGTTTAAATCGCCCGGTTTATTTAAAATATCTTCCGAAATAGTCGCCTTACCTATATCATGCAGAGAAGCTAAGAGGGAAAGATTATTTAACTGATTGCGGTCAAGTTCCAGCTCTTTTCCTACTTTCCGCGCCAGCTTTTTCATTCGCACAGCATGCTTTTCTGTCTCATCACTTTTTGCCCCCAGAGTATTGAGAAGGTTCTGGACAATTTTGTTTTTAGCGCTTTTCCCTTCGTTTAATTTATCCTGATACATATTATCATCGGCTTCATTTAGAGTCTCTTCAATGCTTTCATCTGGATCTTTTTTAACGCCAATTCCCATCCCCAGAGAAACAGGCAGGTCATCTTTTTCTGTCTTACGACATTTTTCTTTTATACGCTCAAACACCTTTTCTGCCTCCTGCCTGCTGGTGCCGGGCAGCAAAATAACAAATTCATCTCCACCCCAGCGGGCGATTATTTCCTCACTGCGGACCGAGTTCTGCAAAATATCAGCAGCTTTCTGCAGAAGTTCATCTCCCTTATTATGTCCGTAACTGTCATTTACTAATTTCAAACCATTAACATCCACCATAATAATGCTCAAAGGCAGCTGTCTTTCAGTATCCAGACGTTCCATTTCTTTCTGCAAAAAGCGGTGATTATAAAGGCCCGTAAGCTGGTCATGATATAGCAGATAATTTATTCTCTCTTCTCTTTCTCTGCGGGCACTGATGTCCTGGGCATAGGCGAACTCATATTCTTCTTCCTGAAATTGTAGATAGTGTCTTGTGACCTCCACAGGTATAATCTCATCATCAGAAGTCATATGTTTTGATTCCAGCTTAATAGAGCCCTTAGCTTTCAATTTCTGCCAGGATTCATCCCATCCCTCCCGCGAAAGTTTGGCATCAATTTGAAACACGTCCATATTCATCAACTCTTGCTGTTTATAACCAAGGCGCTCACAGGCCGTTTCATTTACATATTCAATCTCTCCTGCAGAATTCACCCAAAAAATAGCCAGGGAAGCATTATCTACAGAAAATTGAGTAAGCTTAAGCTGTCTTTCCCGTCGTTTTCTTTCCGTAATATCATCATATATCCCATATATTCCCTGTACCTGGCCGTTGACATTTATTGGTATTCCTTTGATCAAAAAATCTCTGGCCTCTCCGTATCTATCATAACGGGTGCCTTCAAACTCAACTTTATCCCCTGACATAACTTCCTGAGTTTTTTCCTTATCAGGACTGCCGGGCATATTCCATTCCAGAACCTCATCAAGATTTTCACCTTTAATCTCCTGCCTTGTATAGCCAAAAGTATCTTTAAATACATTATTAATATCGAGAACACGGTGATTTTTGTCCAGCATAGCAACCGCGGAAGTGGTATTTTCAAATAAAGCATCGGACCATCTTTTTTGTTTTCTTATGTAATCTACGCCCATCCCCACACTTACACCAATAATTAACAACAAAACAATTAATAATCCGGGCCCGATTATTCCCAGCAGTAACTCATTAAAAGCAGCCGACAATATAATCATTAAAGACCCCAGGAGAAAGGAGACAATACTGCCTTTCAAACCAAATCTTAAGCTGCTCAAGAGGATAAAAAAGATTATGCCGATTCCAATCAGAATCGGCGGCAGGATAAAACTTATTGAAAATAAAAACAGCCCATAAAATCCCAGCAAAATAAAAG
>CAZARY010000270.1:0-2191 GCA_964487675.1 uncultured Clostridia bacterium
TATACCGCAAAATGGGCCGAAAAAACATTTGGTCTTTTGCAGAGTTATTCCCTTCCTATTTTGATCAAAGTACCGCAAAAGAATTTCTAATGATGATGGATGAAGTACACAGTCAACTGACCAAAATGATATCAGGTGCAAATCCTCCTGGGTTAAAAGCTGAAGAACTTTCACCGAACAGCATAAAGATTCATTATGTATCAGAAAGAGGGCTGTTTGATTATTTTAGAGGTTTAATTGAAGGTGTGGGGGATTATTTTCAGGAAAAAGTGCAAACAGAAAAAATAGCAGAAGGTAAAACGCAGGAAGGGAAATATTATATGGATGTTCAGGTGACGACGGAAAAACCTACTGCAGGCATAAAGGAATTCCCCTTGTCAAAAATTCTTTCTTTAGGGGTTTTCAAAAGTCTTTCAGCTAAAATTGCCATTATCAGCAGTGTGATTATCACAATAGTCACTGCTGGCATCAATGCATTTCAACCTGATCCTGCTTTATTGGTGGTATTCGCGGTGAGCCTAGGTGTGATATATGGATCTGCTAAAATTGCACTTTCTCCACTGGAAATAATCAAAGAAGAAATTTCTCGGATGAAAAACATGGATTTTTCTCAGGCCCTTCAAATAAAGACCAATGATTTTCTGCAAGAACTGCAGGCCGAATTTTTTGACGGGAAAGTCAATGTTAAAAAGGGTATTTTATTTTTAAAAGGCGGTACCGATGATATGTCTAGGTTCGTGGAGCGTTACGGTGATGTATCTGATAACATGAACCACTTGTCCAATGACATATCTCGTATGGTGCAGGAAGTATCTGATGGGGCTGTACAACAAGCTGAGGAAACAGAGAGTTCAGTAAATAAACTTCAAGATAATGTGGAAAATATTCAATCGATAGCTAATGAAGAGTTGGAAGATAAAGAAGCTTTAGAAAAGGCAGTAAAAAATATTCGATCGAATCACCAGGCCATTCAAGAGGTGGCTCAAAAATTGGAAAATGTAAGGGAACAGTTTGCAGGGGTAGATTCTAAGGGAAAAGAGCTGTCTCAAAATGTTGAAGATATGCTCAAAATTGTCAATACGGTAGAGGAAATTGCCGAACAAACTAACCTGCTAGCTTTAAATGCTTCTATTGAAGCAGCTCGTGCGGGTGAGCATGGACAAGGGTTTGCCGTGGTGGCTAATGAAGTGCGCAACCTGGCGGAAAATTCTAGCGAGTCCGTGAGTACGATTAGTGAAAATTTAAAGAATTTTACCTCCGAAGTGGAAAATTTGGTAAACGAGATAGCCAATCAATTTAGTGAATTGGAGGAGAGCACGGGGACACTTCAAAGTACAGCGGAAGAAACGGGTAAAGCCACAAATCAAATTGAAGAAATAGCCGTAAAAATTGCGGAAATGGTGAAGAAGCTTTCTCAAGAGACTGAAAATATGAATAAAGTCTCTGATAGTATTCAAAACTTGGCGGCTATTGCTGAAGAAAACAGTGCTGCTTCTGAGGAAATGAGTTCAAGTGTCAATGAATATTCAGAGAAAATAAAAGAAATGACGGAATATACGAAGCAACTAAAAGAACTTACCAATATCCTACAAAATGAGTTAAAACAGCACAAAATATAAACATGGCTGCGCAGACAGAGGGTTCGTTGATGAAAGCTCCTAGAAAAAATGTTATAATAAAAATCAAACCATAAAACATCTCCAGTTAAAAGGAGGGGAAAATATGCGAAGTTTCCTTTATAGGCTTGCGCGTCTTGCTGGAGACTATAATGCTATCAAAAAAGGAAAAGTAGGACGAAGAATCAAGCGGCGAGCTGCTGGAAGAATGGCTGGAAAAGGCATGAGAAAACTGTTCAAATAATTTTGAAAGCAATGTTGAAACAAGATACGGATACCTTTTGCCCAGGATTGAAGGGAAGGAGACAAATGAACCATAAATTATTATCCGTTGCGGTGGTTCTTTTTATCTTTTTTTTGCTGGCGGTGATGCTTTCTTTTGTTGTGTTTGATTTCGAAGAACTGAATATTACTGGCTCACTGGAAGAGGCACTTGGTGTCGGTGAGCAATCAGCTAAACCAAGTGGTGAAACCAAGGATATGGGAGAGACTCATCAGTTAGAAGGGATTATGACTAATTTGGGAGGTACGCTTGACCCCATACAGGTCTCACTTGCGTTAGAGATATATCCGGG
>CAZARY010000271.1:0-2190 GCA_964487675.1 uncultured Clostridia bacterium
TGAAGGCAATGTGATTTTTTGAACAAATTCGGTTTGCCTGTTACATTCACTCCAAAATTTATTCAACAAATAATAATCCAAATCAGGAAGTGTCCTATATGGACGTTTCTCCTTGTTTGATTAACAATATTTATTTTTTAACCTCCTGTTGGGTCTGTTGGGTGATGTGATGTTGCTCCCATCTACTCATAGTGACAGTTTCCATGAATAATTTCAGGGTAACAATATCACTGAATAAATACACTATCCATTTATAAGCCTTGACAAAAACATTTATTCAGAGTAAAATTTCTTTACAAAATAACCGATATAATCGATTGATATTTAATTTGATGTTCAAATATTCGCATTAAAGTGCAATTTGAAAATCAGCTAACCTTGATGAAGGGGATAAGTACTCCGGAACCACTATGAAAAGAGAACGATAGAGAACCGGGCTGTGGCTGGAAACCGGTGTTCTCGCCGGAGGAAATACACCCTGGAAACGCAGTGCTGAAACCCTTTTTGATTCAATTGAAATTGGGGAAATAGGGACTGCCGCTAAACAGCGTTACGGTTTTAAGTGACGCTCTTTGCTGTAATGATCCTTTTGTTTAACAGCATGAGTGTAACTCAGGTGGTACCGCGAACCCTCGCCCTGTGAAGGCGAGGGTTTTTATTTTCTTCTGGTACTCTGCCAGTGCTTTTATAAAATTTTGATCATAATTTGTTCATTAACATTGGATTTACATAAGTTGCCAATAGTTCTGCAGACCACCCACTGCTTAAGCTGTAGTGGGGAAATGCCAGCAGAGGACATTAAAATTATGATGAATCATGTTTTTAATCATTTTAATCATTTTTATTGACAAAGGAGGTATATTTCATGACGGTTCGCGCCAGAGAAGCTGTAAATAGTTTTAAGCCTTATATCCCTGGTAAAGATGAAGAGGAAATAAAAAAACAATACGGGCTTGACTATGTGGTCAAATTGGCCAGCAACGAAAACCCCTATGGCCCTTCTGAAAAAGCTTTAGAAACGGTTAAAAGTTTTGACGCCGTTCACCTCTATCCCCAATCCAGTTATTTGCAGCTGCAGCAAGAAATAGCAAACCAAACCAAGTTTAACCGGGAGCAAATCATCTTAGGCAATGGATCCGATGAACTTATCAAGTTGATCACAAAAGCTTTTATCGCGCCCGGAGATGAAGCAATTACGGCTTCTATCACATTTCCAGTATATAAGATGGGTGTTTTGGAAATGGATGGGAAAATTCAAAAGGTAAAGTTGACTTCAGACTACCGCCATAACGTTCCCGGGTTTCTCAACACGGTCAATGAACAAACAAAACTTATTTTTATATGCAATCCAAATAATCCTACAGGCACTATAATCACGCACCAAGAAGCCGAACAATTAATGGAAAATGTCCCTTCCAATGTGCTCGTGGTTTTTGACGAAGCGTACAAGGAATACTGTCAAGACGAAGATTACCCCCGCAGTAAAGAATTAGTAGAAACATACCCGAATCTGCTCGTACTTCGCACTTTTTCAAAAATATACGGCCTCGCCGGCTTAAGGGTTGGTTATGGATTGGGACAGGAAAAATTAATCAAAGATTTACTCAAAATTAAATTACCGTTTAACTTAAACTCCATCGGGCTTTGCGCCGCAAAAACTGCATTAGAAGATACAGCACACATAAAATACAGCAGAGATAATAATCAAGTACAGAAAGATTTTTTAACCGAAAAAATTTCGGCCATGAAAAGTTTTGAAGCTGTGCCTACCCACGGCAATTTCATGTTAATCAAAACAAAGATTCCTGATAAAGCGTTATTTGAAGAATTACTTAAAAAAGGCGTTATAATTCGCCCGGGTTTTCAACTCGGCATAGAAAATCACTTTCGGGTTACTATAGGCACAGAAGAACATAATGAGTTACTACTTTCCAAACTAAAAGAATGCGAGGTGAGTTTAAATGATCATTGTCATGAATAGGAATGTAGAAGAAGAGAAAATTGATAAAGTAAAGGAAAGATTGCATGAACTTGGATTAGAAAGTCATATTTCAAGGGGGAAAAACAAAATTATTATTGGCGCGGTGGGTGAAAATAAACAAGGCGCCTTAGAAGCTTTGGAAGCCCTTCCTTACGTGGAACAAATCGTTCCCATCAGCCAGCCCTTCAAGATGGTTTCCCGGGAATTCA
>CAZARY010000272.1:0-2186 GCA_964487675.1 uncultured Clostridia bacterium
CGATAAGGGCCAAGTTGAGGGGATTCTCCGGCAAGCGGAACTTGGACATCGTATCAAGCGAGAAATAAAACCATCACAATTACCACAAAAGCCCTTTGCAGGGCTTAACATTTTTTGCGGCGGGCATCATGAAATCCTTTTTTAAAATTTAACTTCAAATGCCAAATTTTTCTCTGAATTCTTCTATCTTGTTGTAATATTCTTGCTCTAATCTTTGATAATTGTTAGCAAGGCGATCAAATTCCTGCTCTGAGTAGTGATACGGGTAATCAATAACATATATGATATATTTACAATATTCTCGAAATGCATCTAATCTTTCCAGGTTTAATGATTTCAATTGCTCAATTTCAGAATAAACGGGATAATAGTTTGCAACTTCTTGGTAATACTGATTTTCTCTATTGAGGGCATTATTTAATGAATACTTGGCAGTTGAAAATAAATTATTATCCAAGGCACTAGTCGCCTCATCACGCCAATATAGTACGTCTTCGAAGTATTGTTCTTCCCATCTGTAATGCTCTGTCCAGTAACTGCTAAAGTCATCTTGTAAGTCATAGCTATGTTCCCATTTTTTTAGACTGAACAGTTTATCTGCAGATATAGCAAAATTAAAACCAAACCCCCATTTATCACCCGCAAAATTTATCCCAACTAAATCACCGTAAGGATTAACTAATGCCCCTCCACTGCTTCCAGGAGCAATTGAGGCATCGTGTTGAATGATTTCTCTTGTGTAAATCCAAGCACGTGCTTCTTCTTCTGTTATATTACTAATAATGCCTTTAGTTACGGTTTGTTCAAACACTAAAGGGTTACCAAAAGCTAATATTTCTTCGCCTCGAGAAATTTCATCCTTAAAACAAAACTGATCAAGATAAGGAAATGTTTCCTGGCTTTCAATCTTTAAAATTGCTAAATCAACAGCATTATCGATTTTTTTGATATCTGCAGAATACTGCTTTCCATCATGTGTGGTTACTTCAATCCACTTACTACCCCTTACAACATGAGCATTGGTAGCAACTTCCCCATCGGGTGAAATAAAAAAACCGCTTCCATGAGTCCAGTGGTTTTCTATTTTTACTGTAGCAGGCTCTACAAGTTCAATTATTTCTGAGGTAGATAATATTTCCCTTTTTTCAGGTTCTTCAATAGGATCATCAGGTTCTTCTGGGGAAGGATCGACAGGTTCAGTATCCGTATAAATATCAACTACTCTTTTACTTCCGTCCCATTCAACCTCTGCCCCCAGGCTTTCAGCAATAAAGCGGGTAGGCACCATTGTTCTTCCGTCAATAATCGTTGGAGGTACATCTAAGTATTTTTGACTGTCATTTATTATTGCAAGTTCGTTATCAACGTGTAGGGTTATATTAGTATCTCCCCTTTTTCCAATTACTCTTTCTTTTTCTCCATCCCACTCAACCTCTGCTCCCAAGGCCTCAAAAATTGCCCTAAAAGGCACTAAAGTTCTGCCCTCTATGATTGTAGGGGCAACGTCAGTTTCTATCGGCTGGTCATTTATTTTTACAACAATGTCATGATATTCTGCATTTCCAATAGTAGTAAATAGGAAAAGTACAAAGACAATAATTAAGAAGCAACAAAACTTTTGTCTCTTAGAGACCCTGTAAAAATGCAAATTATTCATAATTAGGCCTCCAGTTTATAAACTATTTACAGCTTTATTCTAAAAAATTAATGAAATTCCTGCAAAAATGTTAAAAATTTCTTAAAATAAATTCTTGCTGTTTATTCATAGAACTACTGCAACGGCTGTACAATCTATATTAAAGCTGGCCAGCCTTCCTAGCTCTGCACTTTTTAGCTGCCGAACTATGTAATTTTTAATTGCCAAACATAAACAATAGAAGAGCAAAATCAACCTCCCTATATTTTACGTGCCGGTAGCTACTAATTTTGAAATATTCTAACATTAAAACTAAGACAATGCGAACCAATCTTGCTAAACGCAAGATCCTTGTCAACCGGGTAGTTCTCGACAGCCTGGCTAGTAGGGTAAGTCGTGCCAAACTGGCGATACGAAACGTCTTGATTTCTAGAGGTGCTAAAAACTAACGGGCTAATCTACATTATTATAGCAACTTTTGCCCTAGTTTTTGGTAAAAGAACCAGAGGAAAAACGTACGGTGACAGAGGAGCAAATGGAATACGTGAAG
>CAZARY010000273.1:0-2185 GCA_964487675.1 uncultured Clostridia bacterium
AAATGCAAAAAGTGCTGAGCAATATGCCGGGAGACCAAAATGTTCAGGCAGATAAAGTGCTTGAAATAAATGTGAACCAAGAAGTATTTGAAGCACTTAAGAAAGCTTATGAGCAGGATGGTGAAAGATTCAAACTTTACGCAGACCTACTGTACAATCAGGCACGCTTAATTGAAGGGCTGCCCATTGAGGACCCAGTAGAGTATACCAACAACATTGGAAAACTGATGAGCCAGAGCACCTGATAAGTCCAACCCTAAACATAGAAATAGGCTAAAAAGGTGCACCTCTGTTAGATTTCACCTGGCAGAAGGAGACCCAAGGCATAACACCAGGGCCGCGAAGGGTAAGCACCGCAGAAAAGAAAGGTAGGTACAATAATCTTTGATTAGCAGACTTCATATTGGCGGTAGAGTTTTAAAGACAGCTGTAGCCATCACCATTGCAGTTGCTATTGCCCACTATTTGGGGTTTGAAGATGTAAGCCCAGCAGCCTTGATAGCTCTTTTTTCCATACAAAAAACTTTTCATCATTCCTTGATGCAGAGCCTGGGAAAGCTTGGGAGCGTGCTGCTCGGTGCTGTGTTGGGAAGTGCTGTAGCTTATGTGTTGGGCGATCATGCTATTACATATGGGCTGGTCACCTTTTTGGCACTAACAGCATGTCTTACTTTGAATCTAAAACAGCACATACCCCCTGCTTTAATAACGGGTGTGATCATGATTCCTTACCAGGTAGACATTTTCCAATATCAGATCATTTTGGAACGAATCCTGGTAGCCATGCTGGGGGCCGTTTCAGCTTTGGCAATCAATTATTTCTTTTCACCAAATTACAAACAGCAGATTATGGATAAGGTTTGTTATGTGGATAGAACACTAAGGCAAATGTTAATGGAGCTCAGTGAAAAAATTCAGCATCCCACCCAGGAAAAAGATCAGGAGTTTTTAGATAAACTCGATGCATTGAGAGAGGTGACTGAAGAAGGCCTCCAACTGTCTAAATTATTTCAGGAAGAGCAGAGATACCATTTTGCCGAAGTCACTTTAGCAGATATCTATCGAAACTGCTTTAGAACATTTGAGCATTTCATTGATTACATTGAAGAAATGTACCGGCTCACCCGGAGAATGACGATCCAGGTTCCGCAGGCAGAGAGCATTAACAAACTCATGAATATTTTAATCAGAATGCAGAAAAATGTGATCCAGAATCGAAAGATTCCATATAAGCTCATTTATGACGCTATCCAAAACCTGGAGGATTATTTTGACAAGTCAGAACTCCCAACGACCAGGGAAGAATTTAAAACCCGGGCCTCCCTTTACCATATTTTTAAAGAACAAAAGCGGTATCACAAAAGAATTAGGAAAATTTCTGGTTTAAAGCTTGATGAACCGCTTCTCTAACCATTTCCCCCATGGTCGGGTGGGGGAAATATATTTTTGTTAATTCTTGTACAGGCATTTGACCCTTATAAACTGCAGCGGGCAGGTGGATCAACTCCGAAACCCCGTCACCGATAATATGTGCGCCAAGTAGGCAATTTTCATTTTTCCCCTGCCCCACTAAAATTTTTACGAAACCTCTTTTAAATCCCAGGGTTTGAGCCCGGAGATTTTCGCTAAAAGGAACTAAACCTTTTGTATATGGGGTCCCTTGTTTTTTAAGTTCTTGTTCGGTTTGTCCCACACCGGTGATTTCTGGAGAACAGAAAAATGAATAGGGAATACAGCTGTAGTCTTTTATCTCCCAATAGCCGGAAATATTGGCCGCGGCTGTTTCTCCCTCCAAAATGGCTGCATTTGCAGAGTGAATCCCACCGATGATATCGCCCGCTGCAAAAATATGGGGCAAATTTGTTTTTCCTTTTTCATCAACCATTATAAAACCATCATCATTGTATGTAAGCCCTAATTTGTTTATCCCCCTGGGCAGAGCCGGTAATCTTTTGCCTGTAACCAGCAGCTTGTTGAAGTTTTCCGGCTCGCTGATATTTGTTCGAACCTGTATCCCTGCCTGGGTAAAAGATCCCGCCAAGTATTCTGATACTTCTTCATCACATTTGGGCATAATTCTGTCTAGTTTTTCAACAACTGTGACCCTAGCCCCTAAAAGATTAAACAAAGTAGCAAATTCACACCCTTCTACGTCTCCTCCTAATATTGCAATATGGTTAACATT
>CAZARY010000274.1:0-2182 GCA_964487675.1 uncultured Clostridia bacterium
TCTATCAAAATACCAGGCTACTAAAATACTAAATCGGTTTATTTGACTTTAGATGTTCTATCCATCTATAGCCTGCTCCTGGATTTGAACCCAAATGAATGTGGAAATAGCTTGCCAGCATAGTTTGGCTGACAAACCCGCTGGTCGATTCATTGCGCCTGCCTATCAATTGATAGGCAGGTAGAAGACCATTGAAATTGGTATTAGATTCGGATCCATATGGAGATTCGGATCCATCTGACATATATTCAGAATAATGAAATACGTGTCCCCTGATTTTTTCTCCTTTTGCTAACAAGAAAGATGGATTTTCAGCAATCCCTTCTCTATAGCCGAGAGCTTTTAACCGGGAAGTCATCTTAACTTTTCCTGGCAGCAGCCCCAACATAGGGTGTTCTTCCCCATCGACATCTGTTAAAGATTTGGTCAAATACATAAACCCGCCACATTCAGCCAAAATAAGCACACCGCTTTGATGGTGCGCCTTAAGGCTTTTTATAAATGAGTGGTTACTGGCAAGTTCCCCGGCAAACAGTTCCGGAAAGCCACCTCCCAGGTAAATCCCTGAAATGTCATTGGGTAAGGTGCGATCTTTCAAGGGCGAGACAGGAACCCATGTAACCCCTTTGTCCGCCATCCAATCAAGATTGTCCTGATAATAAAAAGAAAAGGCCGCATCTTTGGCTATTGCTATTTTAATTTTTGCTTGCGGCGACTGATCGGCCTGGTTCTTAGTAGGATACGCCTCGCCGGCATAAAAATTGGCAGGAACCACAGACCATTGTTGATAGCGTTTGGCTAGCTGCACGATTTTTTCAAGATCGACATAACGGGATAAAAATTCAGATAATTTATCAATTTTCCAGTCCAATCCAGCCTGTTCTCCTGCCGGCGTTAAACCCAAATGCCGTTCTGGTAGCGCTATTTCAGCATCTTTTGGCAAATAACCTAAAAGTTCTACACCACCCATCGAGGCGAGGGCTTCACGCAAGTATGCGTAATGGCCTTCAGACGCTACTTTATTAAACACCACCCCAGCAACGTCCACATGCGGATCAAAAGATTTGAAACCGTGGACCACCGCCGCGGCACTTCTAGCCTGGCTTTCAGCATTAACCACCAAAATGACTGGTGCCTCCAATTTCTTTGCAACATCCGCTGTGCTGGCTTCATCGCTTCGGCCACTCCGGCCGTCAAATAACCCCATCACACCCTCAATCACCGAAATATCTGCATCCCAGGACCCTCGCTGAAATATTTCTTTCATGGTGTTTTCAGGCATCATCCAACTGTCTAGATTCCTTGAGGGACGGCCAGTAATATGCGTGTGAAAACCCGGATCAATATAGTCTGGTCCAATTTTATAACCTTGAACCTTAAACCGCCTTTTCACCAATGCTTTCATGAGCGCCAAGGTTACAGTTGTTTTGCCACTTCCACTGTTAGTGCCTGCTATAACGCACCTGGGGCGGCTGCTGTTAAGGCCAAAAGCCCCCATTCCGATTCACCTGCCACTGATTATTTGTTTCTAGCATTCTGCTACTATTTTATCAAAGTTGAGATCACGGACAAGTACACATAAACATCTAAACGATTAATCCAACAATCTTATTTAACCGCTCCGCCTGAATTGCGAAATTAAGTCAGTTTTTAATATCAGTTTATTTAGGATCAGTTTATTTACTTGGGTTTTTGAAAAGAAATGTGATATATCCTGTCATTCCATAATTTGCGTGCTATCACATTTTCCATGTCATCGGGAATCATATCCACTGGTGGTGCATATATACCAGGGTTTTTATCAGGTTCAGGCAGCTCAAAAAACCTATCTAAAAATGAGGGTTGTTTCTTGACTACATTTTCTGTTTCGTCTCCAATATAAATCTTAGCACCTGGCTTGGCCACACGAATCATTTCAAGAATCGCTTTATTTCTATCATTAAAGAAATTTATTCCACCAAAATGATAAACGACATCAAAAGAGGCGTCTTTAAAAGGCAGTATTTCGGCATTTCCTTGGACAAGCTCTAAATTAGTCATTAATTCAGTTTTTCTCTGACACTTTTTTAACATTCCATAAGAAATATCCAAACCCACAAATTGACCAGCTTTTCCGTGGTCTAATAAATTTTTAACCTGGTTTCCTGTACCCACAGAAGTTTCTAACACCAAATCGTCTTCT
>CAZARY010000275.1:0-2180 GCA_964487675.1 uncultured Clostridia bacterium
CAATCGAATGGAAGCGCAGCCGGGTCATGAAGCTCCAGGCAGGTTTTCCTTTTTCCATACCCCAAGCCAATCCCTTCTTCAGGTCAGCTGTTACTTGACTTTTACCACAGAAAAAACGCATCGTATCATTCAAGAAAACCTGGAAAGAGCGCCACTTTACGCTGGCATGATGGGCGGCCCTGGTCCCAGGTATTGTCCCTCTATAGAAGATAAGATCGCGCGTTTCCCTGATAAATCACGCCATCAAATTTTTGTAGAACCAGAAGGATTGGAAACCAATGAATATTACTTACAAGGGATGACCACTGGCTTGCCAGTTGATGTCCAAGAGAAAGTAGTGGCCAGCATTCCTGGATTAGAAAATGCGTCCATTACCCGATATGGCTATGCCATTGAATATGACTGCCTAGACCCTACTCAATTGGAGCAAACCTTGGAAAGCAAAGCCATTAAGGGACTTTATTTTGCAGGGCAGATAAATGGAACTAGCGGTTATGAAGAAGCAGCGGGCCAGGGAATACTGGCAGGTATTAATGCCAGTCTTAAAATTAGAGCTAAGGAACAGGTGATCATAAAGCGAAGTGAAGGATATATCGGGGTTCTAGTAGATGACTTGGTTACCAAAGGAACGGATGAGCCTTACCGGATGCTTACATCTAGGGCGGAATACCGACTAATCCTCAGGCAGGATAATGCGGATCTAAGGCTAACCGAACTTGGGTATCAAGTGGGTCTGGTGAGTGAAGAAAATTACGGGCAATTTAAGGCAAAACAGGAAGCGATAGAATCTGAAAAGGCCCGGATTAAAAATGAAAAACTTACTCCTAACCAAGCCGTTCAGAAATTTATGGAGCTGCAAGGGACTTCTCCTTTAAAGAAGCCAACGTCCTTATATGAATTACTAAAAAGGCCCGAAATATCCTATAATGATTTGGCTCCTTTTGATCAAAACCGCCCTGTTTTGGATATGGAAGTGACCAGACAAATAGAGATACAAATTAAATACGAAGGCTATATTCAAAAGCAAATGGAGCAGATTGAAAGGTTTAATAAACTAGAAGATAAAAAGATACCAGCGGATATTAATTACGATGATATTTTTGGGATATCTTCTGAAGGCCAAGAAAAACTAAAGAAATATCAACCGCGGTCGGTGGGCCAGGCTAGCAGAATTTCAGGGGTCAGCCCTTCTGATATTTCGGTATTAATGATACATCTAGAACAAAGGAAAAGGTCTCAAGTGACATCATGTGAAAAACGGGAAGATGGTGAATAGTGTATGCCAGAAAAGCGGTTGATCTCTGATCAATTAATTGAAATGGGCGTATCTTTTCCACCCACTGTGGATCAAAAGTTTACCTTATATAAAAATTTGCTGCACCGGTGGAACCAAAAATACAATTTGACTAGGATAGAATCTGAACAAGGGGTTTTTTTTGAACATTTTTATGATTCTGTGATTATTTATAAATACGAAAGCATTTGTCATGATGGCTCTACATTGGATCTGGGCACGGGAGGTGGATTACCTGGTATACCTATGAAACTGGTACAACCCCAGATGAGCATGGTTTTGCTGGATAGCCAATTTAAAAAAATATGGTTTTTAAGGAAAGTCATCCGAGAGTTAGCGCTAGAAAATATACATTTATGTCATGGACGAGCCGAGGATATGGGCCGGGAACCTTCTCATCGGGGAAGATATGATGTGATTGTAAGTAGGGCTTTATCTTCTTTGCCAGTATTGATTGAGTATGCTTTACCTTTTCTTCGATTAAATGGGAAATTTGTCGCTTGGAAAACAAAAGAGCAGTTGGATAATGAACTAAAAAGATGTAAAATAGGGTTAAAACATTTGGGTGGTAAATTAAAAAATATTCATTATTATCATGTTCCCACCCTGGATCAGGAGAGATCGTTAGTAGTAATTGAAAAAACGCTTGAAACACCGGAAATGTATCCGCGCAAACCGGGGAAACCCGAAAAAACCCCCCTGGCATAAACATAAAAGAACTTTTTCTTAAAAAAATTTTTATCGTCGCTTGGAATATGGAAAAGGTGGTGCTTTGGATTGAAGGAATTGTCAAAGCTATTGGGTTTTTCAAATCACACGAAGTACAATTAAACCTTGGAATATCAATTAATTTCTATTAGTCTGATTGATTTTAATACCTTTCATC
>CAZARY010000276.1:0-2170 GCA_964487675.1 uncultured Clostridia bacterium
CGCAGCCTAAAATCGGGAGCATGACACCGCCAGTTCAGCAAAGTCATGAGTGAAAATATTGCAATACTTAATACCACAATTATTCTGATTTAACTTGATAGTCAAAATTTTAAAATTGAAACCCATCCCAAGATCATTTTGATGCTCTTAATAAAAATATGTCAGAAGGGGTCAGCCCCTTTTTTTGGGGAGGTCGAACCATGCCTAAAAAGAATTGCTTGTCTGGGGAAATGGAAAAACTGGCTGTTATTGATGGAAACAGCTTATTAAACCGTGCGTTTTACGCACTTCCTTTACTGCAAACGAAAGATGGGTATTATACCAATGCGATATATGGGTTTGTATCGATGTTGATTAGATTAATTGAGGATTATTCGCCCAAATATGTGGCAGTGGTCTTTGATTCCAAAGAAAAAACATTTCGGCATAAAAAATATCCCCGCTACAAAGCGCATCGCGACAAAGCGCCAGATGAAATGCTCCCTCAGCTTCCTTTGTTAAAGGAACTGCTTTCTGCCTTAAATATTTATTATATAGAGAAGCCTGGATACGAAGCTGATGACTTAATAGGAACGCTCGTTAAAAAAGCAGACCACCATAACTTAATGAGCTATATTGTAACCGGGGATAAAGATATGCTGCAGTTAATTGATGATGATATTTTTGTATTGCTTACCAAGAAGGGCATTACCAATATAGAAACGTATGATAAGGAAAAAGTAGAAAAGGATTTTGGGATCAAAGTCGATCAACTGATTGATATAAAGGCATTAACCGGCGACAAATCTGATAACGTCCCTGGCATTCCCGGTGTGGGAGAAAAAACAGCCTATAAGCTAATTCAAAATCACGATAACATTGAGAATTTATATGAGAACCTGGACCAGATTTCGGGTAAAATGAAGCATAAAATATATGAAAATAGAAGCCAAGCGTTTTTGAGTAAAGAACTGGTAACCATAGATACTGCAGCTGAATTACCGGTAGAATTTAATTGGGACTTATTATCGAAGTTTAATTTAAGAAACAAAGCAGGCAAGGAAATACTCCAGAAATTAGAAATGCACAGTATCTTGGAAAGACTCCCCTCTTTAGACGGGCACTCGAATGGCGATATCCATGCAAGTGAGGCAAATCGCATAATGGATAGTGAGAACAAAAGTCAGAAAACTTTCATTTATTTTTCGGGTGAACAAGATGAAATTGGAAGGTTAAATGATGAATTAAAGCAATTGGCCCGGGATCAAAAAGTGGTACTTTACCGACACAGGCCTTTTTCTGGGGGCAGTAAAAAACAAAAAGAAATTTATCCTGAACCGGATGGTGGGGTGGTCGTGTCTTTAAAAAATAAAACCTATTTTGTTCCTGAAAAAGCGATTGATCAAACATTAAATCAAGCTCTAATCCCCAATTTTCCGCTTCAGATTATTACCCACGATTTGAAAGGCTTATGGCATTTATTTTATCGCACGTCTGGGTTGGATTTAATGCCTCACCTTAAAAACAATAACACTGTAAGGGAAACGCAGAAAGAAGCAAATAAAAAAGGGAATTACGAGGGAAATAATGGAGGGGATATTCATGATGTTTCTTTTTTCGATGTTAGCATTATGAGCTATATTATTGATCCTGCGGGCAGCCCTTTTTATTTAGAGGACTTGGTGCAAGAGCATCAATTAAATGTGACCCTTCACCCCTTGAGTATGGGGTGGGAAGCAATTTGTGAGCGTGGAGAGGGGCTTTACGCCCTGATGGACCCCATTATAGAGTTATTAATAAACAGAAAACAATGGGATTTATATCGGGAGATTGAACTGCCGCTGTCGTTGATGCTTGCCAGGATGGAACACCGGGGGATCTATGTAGACACCAAAATTCTCAATCAAAGAGAAGCGGTAATAGACCAAAAAATAGAACAAATTCAACAAAAAGTATATGAAATGGCCGGCGAAGTATTTAATTTGAACTCACCTAAACAGCTGGGGCATATTCTTTTTGAAAAAATGGGATTGCCGGTCATTAAAAAAACGAAGACGGGCTATTCAACGGATGCTCAAACTTTAGAAACCCTGGCCAAAGACTATGAAATTTGCCAACATTTGCTTGACTACCGGCAATTTCACAAAATAAAGACCACTTACCTTGAAGGATTAAAAGATTTAGTCAATCC
>CAZARY010000277.1:0-2164 GCA_964487675.1 uncultured Clostridia bacterium
TTCATCTAATCCAGGGCAGGCTTTTGACCCAGGATGCTCCCCCCGGCTGCAGGCCAGCTCATGACATCGTGCACAATAAAAATTCAACTTCATCTCTCCCCTTCGCTGATAGCTTGCTCCGTTTTATTGTGTCGCTAGTCCAAATATTTCAATTCCCTTTCCAGTTGGACGCCAAATTTTTGATAGACGGTATTTTGAATATAATCAACCAGTTTTTTGACATCCTCGCTTGTGGCGTTTCCTTTGTTGACAATAAAACCAGAGTGTTTCTGAGAAACCTGGGCGCCACCGATGGTATAACCTTTTAGCCCGCTGTCTTGAATTAATTTCCCCGCAAAATACCCTTCCGGTCTTTTGAAAATTGAACCCGCAGAGGGGTATTCTAGAGGTTGCTTGCTTTCTCGCCTCTGCATCATCTCCTGCATGCGCTGTTCAATCCAATCTTTTTTCCCTTTTTGCAATGACAGGGTCACTTCCAGGATAATCTCCGATTTCTGCTGAAAACTGCTCCAGCGATAATCAAATTCTATTTCCGGACGAGAATAGTAAACGATTTTGCCTTTGTCCGTAAGCGTTACCACATTTTCCACTAGGTTTTGCATGTAACAATCAAAAGCCCCAGCATTCATGTAAACGGCGCCGCCCAGGCTTCCGGGAATCCCCCGGGCAAACTCCAATCCAGCCAGGCCGTTAGCTGTCGCGCGCACACTAATTTCCTTCAACGAAACCCCACTTTTCGCTCTGATGACATGTCCATTGACCTCTATGCTTTGATAGTTCTCCCCCAAGTAGATAACCAGCCCCTTTAATCCCTTGTCATCAATCAATACATTGGAACCTCTTCCCAGAACATAATAGGGCAGCTTTTTTTGCCAGGAAATTTCAAGGGCATGCTTTATCTCCTTATTTGTAGAAGGCAATAAAAGGATTCCAGCTGGTCCACCAATTTTGAACGTAGTATAGGGTGCCAGAGATTGGTTGATGAGTATTTTTTCCGGGGGGATTATCTCCATCAAATCTTTCTTTATATCAAGCATAGATCTCACCTCAAACTATCCTCATGATTATCGTGTTAACTACCATATTCAAATCTATTATCACATAATAAGTATTACTAATCCTCCGTATTATAAATTATGCGTGCTACATAGATGATCATAGACGCATATAGAAGCATAAAATTAAAGGAACATAGAACAATAATCAATTATAAAATTCTTCTTTATTGACCGCTTTATCCCTTTTACTGCTCAAACAAAAAAGGGGGTGCACCACCCCCAGTTAGCCAGTTCAACCGAATTTAAATTGGCTGATGTCGCAGTAATCGCCACCGCCACCACTTTTTCCTGATAGAAAATTGGCGCCGAATTTCTCAGCCAGGTTCGCATGACCACAATTGGGACAGCAGATGTCTTTTTTCTGGTTGATAGAAGTCCGCTTTGAAAATTCCAATTCACACTCTTTGCATTTAAATTCATAGGTAGGCATGAACATCTCCCCTTTGCGTATAATTATAGTGATCCTGTGATGCGTATATAAATTGGTATCTTATTGGCATAAGCTTAGTCATAAGTATATTTATAGATATATCTCTAATATTTCATTCCGTTACCACATGTATTACACCAGTTTAGGCGGCTAAGAATACAGCTTTACCAATGCGGCTTTTATTATACCCCACGAGGGTATCTAGCATCATTATATAAGATAGTTATTTAATTGTCAAAACAGGACTTAAGATTCCTGGACTTTAAATTCCTGGATTTAAAATTCCTGGACTTAAAATTCTATGGTTTGAAATGCAAGCTAAATTTGACAAAGCTTACAAGTTTATAAACCTCTCTTGACTAAAGTCACGAACATGCATGACGGTTTTTTCAATCAACCTTCTTTCAAGCCAGCTCTATTTCTTATTTTAAATATAGCTAGGCCCGTCCTCCATTATACTTTGATTGTCTTCCATTTTCCAGCTTTAAATCGAATAAATATTAAGATCCCTCGCAAATATAAATCTGCTGCCATGGCAATCCAGGCACCAAACAATCCCCATCCCATTATTAAAGCAAAAATAATGGCTAAAATGAGGCGGACTCCCAGTATTCCGATAGCCGTGCTAATAGCTGGGAAAGTAGTGTCGCCCGCACCGCGCAGGCCACCAGCCAGC
>CAZARY010000278.1:0-2153 GCA_964487675.1 uncultured Clostridia bacterium
ATCAACACCGGTGATGTGATTAACATTTCTGACGATGTTTTGGCAGTCATTGCTGGAATTGCGATCAGCAAAGTTAATGGCGTAGTAGAAGTTATGGGTACCTCCGTCGTAGACAATATTGTTGAAAAAATGGGAAGAAAAGCATTGGCAAAAGGGGTTTCCGTTACCCGTTCTGAAGAAGGCGATGAGGTTTTTGTTAGTACTGCGGTTACAATAAAATATGGGGAAAAGTTACATGAAGTGGCAAAAAATATTCAAAAATCTGTCAGAGATGCAATCAAAAACATGGCAGGCATGGAAGTATCCGCTGTAAAAGTAAACGTACAAAATATTAAAGTGGAAGAAAAAGAAG
The DNA here is from genome assembly GCA_964487675.1 of uncultured Clostridia bacterium. Classification (GTDB taxonomy): domain Bacteria; phylum Bacillota; class Natranaerobiia; order Natranaerobiales; family Natranaerobiaceae; genus CAZARY01. Next base: position 353 of record CAZARY010000278.1, read on the forward strand.
AAGAAGAGTCTGAGTAGGAATAAAGATTTACATCAGTCATCAAATTGTTTTTCACGAGTATTTTTATTTTAATATTGGCCAAAAAAGACATTTTATTTAACTTATCAGCGCCAGGTCAACATTAATAGTCCAACCTAAAAGAGGGAAAGTTACCTTTCCCTCTTTTTAGTTGAACGCCCCATTTTTATGATCACGGTCAATATATATTCGAGACATCTGCATGCTTGTTAATATATATTACAAAGCCATCACCACTATTTTAGCTATAATTGAATTAACCAGTATGGCTACCGGGTAAACAGCAGCATAAGCGACGCCCGGGCGATCATCTTCAACAGCCTCTACGGCGGCAGCCAGACCCGGCGTACTGGTCATAACCCCGGCGATTGTCCCCACTATATTGGTCCTATCCATTTTTGCTAGAAAAACAGCCAGCATAAAAGATAACCCCAGCAAAATCACTGTAATTAAAAACCCACTTAAAATGAGCACGAGACCATGCGCTTGAAATAGTTCAACAAAATCTTGTCCAGCCGAAGTGCCCACTTCAGCAAGAACAAACACAGCCCCCAGATCGCGCAGCAAGTTTAAAGACTTTTTGGGAAATCGAGCATTAAAAGGCCCTATCTCGCCGATTTGACCGAACAATATAGCCATGATCAAAGGCCCCCCTGCAAATCCTAGAGAGAATACGCCTAAAATAGGAAGGGGTATAGGTATTTTCCCCAGTAAAATCCCCAAAAAAATGACCACCATGAGGCTGAATAGGTTGCCCTGCGTAGGGGGTTGTTTTGACGCCAATTTGGTGTCCTCTGCTGGATGGCCTTTTTCATTTGAAAAAGTGTGACCATATGCAGACTTTGCATTTGGCGTATGGGGAGCCATATAGTTTTCATACCAATAAGAAACCACATGTATGCCTCCCACCACGCCAACTACACCCATTGGATAGGTTACAGCGTAACCAACTCCTACCTGGGCACTGCCACCGGCTGCTTCCAGCGCAGCACCTAGGCCCGGTGTGCTTGTTAAGGCGCCCACCATCATGCCTGCGGCCAACTCTGCATCATAGCCAAATAGCAGCGCAAGCAATAGAGTGAGTACCATGCCACTCCCTAACACAGTAACTGTAATCAGTAAATAGCTTTTGCCGTAACGCGTAAACACTGATTTAAAATCCATCCCAGCTGTGAGGCCTACGGCAGTAACAAAAAAAATCATTCCAATAGATTGGATAATATTCGGAACTTCTGCACCAAAATGTCCCATAAAAAGCCCGACAAATAAAACGCCGGCGATGCCTATTGTTTTTCCTTTCATTCCCAATTTGCCTAATAAAAGGCCGAGCACGATAACACCAAAAAGTACGGCAGTTTTTTCCGAAAATATATCCATCGCTTGATCGCCTCTTTATTGTATGATTTTCCCTTTTATATCATTTCTTTATATCTACTCATATTCCTTTTATCAAAATGTTTGTTAGTTTATCTAATATGCCTGTCTTAAAAATTCAATGAGATTTCCTTTAGTGCCGGGCTAAATTTTTACCGTGATTTCCATCTTTCATAGCCAAATCAGCAATTTGTCATAATCTTCCTGTTTTATCCCGAGCTCCCCTGAGCTCCTAGGTACATGCCTGTTGCTCAATATTACTTTTTCATAAATTACACTGAACAAACGTACTGGTTTAAAGCTGCGCAACCTTAACCTACATAATTGAATATGATTAAACATCTTATTTTATTTAATGGTTATCAAGTTAAATCAGAATAATTGCCGTATTGGGTGTTGCAATGCTTTC
>CAZARY010000279.1:0-2139 GCA_964487675.1 uncultured Clostridia bacterium
ACTTCAAAAACAGCTTCAAGGTTCACTGCTTTAGCATTTTTGTCTATTCCCAATGATTCAAAAGCTTTTTGTAAATCATTTTTTACCTTATCAAGGGGAACTTTCTTGCCTACACTATAAGTATCTGAGCAAAGATACCTGCGAACTTTTGCAGGATTTGACAAGGTTTTATTTTTTAAAATTTCAGCCTTTATCTTTTTTTGATGATACTCCAATGAAACAATCTTTTCATACCCTATGGATTTAAATGCTTCAGGAATTAGGGGGTATAACTTTTCAATCATTTTTTTGTTCTGTTCGTCAGATTCTGGAAGAATTATAAAAAGGGAATCCCACTCTTTGTATAGTTCAACCAGCTCTTTAAAACTTTTGCGTTGTATTCCCAGCTTTAAAGATTCAATTCTGTTTAAAGTGATATCTTCTGTCGGCACACTGTTGAGTTTATATGGTATGCCATTAATTGAATTTTTATGAGAGCCTTTGCCTTGAACTGGTTTTCCTTTATTGTCTCTTTTGACATAATACGTATGATGTATTGCATTGAACTGTTGCATCTCAGCACACATTGCAGTTTCATTAACTTCAACATCATTTCCGTTTACAACCAGGTAAGTGCTATCTTCTTTTATTATCCCTTTCAGCATATACTTTTTAACATTTTCATCGGACTGGTCATAATATGATTGAACTGTCTTCTCAGCTTCTTTTAGGTTTTTTTTAACCTTTTCAACAAATACGGCTTCTTCCAATTCACAGTAGGGTGATGGTGAATAAATAACTTTAGCCCAGTTTTTATTTTTACCTGTAGCATCTCTGTTTCTTCCTATTATTTGGGGTATTGTTGTCATTATATCGTACTTTGTATGGGCTTTGCGGCCATCAGAGATGATATAGGTAAACCCTTCACTGTCATGCAGATCTGAGCCTTCAAATGCAGTAGAGGTTATGAAGTTCAGCTTTTTAGGAAAATCCGACAGGCTACCTATAACATATTTTGAACCAATTGTTCCTTTGAGTTTAATATTGTTATCCTCAGAATAGGAACAGACAATTCGCACATCATCACTTGTCACCTCTAACTTTTTAAGATACCCAATAGTATCAATAATCCCTTGTAACGAATTTATGAAGAAATATGCATTACCTTGATTTTTTCCTGTAATATAATCGTTTGCAATATTTGCAACCACTGGGTATAGTTGAGAATGATCAAGTACGGAATAATCCAGTGTTACCATTTCGAGATTGTTCCATTTAGCTGTCACTTCTGGGACTTGTTGTAAAACTTTAGGTAAGCAATTAAACTTAACAGGCGTAGCTGTCATAAAAACATGCTCGCCAAATTCCTTATAATATTTTAATACTTCGTTTACAGCTTTGTATCTGAAAGCACCACTATTTATCAGCAGGTGATACTCGTCCACCAAGATTTTGTAATTCTGTACACGGCTATCAAGTGCATCAACTACCTTATGTAATGAATCGTAAGTAACTAAAATTTTATTTCCTTCAAATTCTTCAATATCTGTAGTTGTAGCACTTCTTCCATATATAGGCAATGCAGTAATATCATGCTCATTACACCACTCAACTTTGTTTTTTATTAACGATACAAAAGGCATGCATAAAACATACGGAATGTCGTTGGTTAACGCAACAGTTGTTCCACCACAACCAGTTAACACCTTGTTAAACCTATAGTTTGTTGGCAGATCAGTAAAACCATCAATTTCACTAAGATAATTAGCATTTCCTGTTTCAATAATTTTTGTTTTATTCTCATTCATTGAATTATTATTTTAAGTAGTTATTTTTGTTACATATAAAAATCTTAAAAGTGTCCTCTTTTTTTCCTGTAAAAAATCTTTTATTAGGGTACAACTTGAAAAAAAATAGACACTTAAAGTTAAAAAAATACCTGCATTTCAATAACAACAGGTCTTTTTAGGGATTTTTAAATATTTCAAAGAAAACTTGTCTTTCTTTTAATTTTATCACCTTCTACTAAATATACAAAAAATAAATAAATAAAAAAAGAAAATATGTAAATAATTTATATTATTGTTTGTTAAGTTTGCTATTATATTTTATTAGGTTTATTAATATTTTATATTAATTTGGACGGCAAATGTGTCTGCA
>CAZARY010000280.1:0-2131 GCA_964487675.1 uncultured Clostridia bacterium
TAGCTCCTCTTCCAAACGTGGCGCCGAGACCGGCGACCGTAGAGGAGTGTCAAAGGCGGGCGCAGTGGTCAATGTTAATGACACCCAGCGCTCTAATCAATTTGTGATAGAGATAATTCTCTTCATTGTTGCACATAGCACTTCCCAAATGGTTAATAGCAGTGGTCCTGTTTACTGTAACGCCATTTTCGTCTTCGGTTTCAAACGTGTTGTCTCTTGTTTCTTTAATTCGCTTCGCGATCATCTCAAAAGCTTCTTCCCACGTAATTTCTTCCCATTCAGTGCCCTGGGGTGGACGGTATTTTACTTTGGTCAATCTTTCCGGGTTTGGCTGGATTTCGCCTTTTTGATCGTAGGTGTTGTACATATTAAACAGGGCAGCGCCTTTACTGCAAAGCGTTCCTTCGTTAATGGGATGGTCCGGGTCGCCTTCTGTGTTCACTAATTTTCCGTCTTGAATATGGCAAATGATGCCACAGCCAACGGAACAGAAGGGGCAGATCGTGCTGAGTTCCCTGGCATAATTGATGCGCACGGGTTCATAAGACGCTGAAGCTTTTTTAAATCCCAGGGTGGTGAGGGAAGCGGCGGTGAATGAAACGCCGGTTACCTTAAAGAAGTCACGTCTGTTTAATTTCACTAAAAATTCACCTCCTCGGCTAAATGAATCAATCATTCAATTGCCATAAACATAAATAGTATTGAATGAATGTGATGTGAGATAAACGTTTTCCAATGCCTGCACATGAACTCAAAAGTTCGCAGGCACTTTGTTATTTTACTCGTCCCAATATAATCCCGATCCCGGCATATATCCCTCCTTTACGGCTGCCAGGTCGTGAAATATTGTGATGTAATTTTGATACAATAAAGTAAGTGATTCCTTTTCTTCTCCAACAAAAAATATTTTGTTGTATGTTTTACATACATCACAAAAATTAACCCGGCAAGAGTGATGATCTCTGAATCCACCAGTTTGATTGTCGGCTTGTATAATGAAAAAGCCCAACTGGTATTGATCTTCATTGGTGCAGTAAGCACATTTTAGCCTGGGAAATTCCCACCTGGTATTGCAAAACCAGCATTCCATAATGCGCTTGTGATCACTTTCCCTTAAAAATCCATAATGGGGCGATAATCCGCAACTTGGACAGTTTCCCCCTTTCCAAAGGGAAGTGTTTAAATCCGCAGGTTTTGCTTTAAATATCAATTTACCAAGCGAATTCAAGCTAAACGTACAAATTAGTGTGGAAATCCCTGGAGGAAGGGGCCCAGTTTCTGCCAAGTTTTGTATAAAGCCCGTTAATTCTTGTGTTGAAATTTGCCGGTCGTATTCTGAAAGTTGTTGTTCAAAGTCGAGTTTCCAACTTGAGAGTGCCTTTTCCAAATTTTCCGATTGGCTGTAATCTTGGATCAAACGGTTCACCACTTTTTCAGTGACAAGCTGGATATTCTCATTTTCTAGGGTGAGGTGGGAAAAGACAGGCTGCCCTTCTCGGAACCCTCTTAATATGTCCTCATGGTCTGGAAACGCAACCGCTTCGATTTGAGGGGGTGGCGTTGAAACCAGTTCTTGTTGTAGTTTAAAGATGTTTTTTAAAAAGGGAACCAATTTTTGATAGTTGATGTATTCATCATATCGATTATCGTCAATATACTCTGAAAATTTAGCCATGAAATAAAGCTCCTTTCAATTAATTAATTTTGCTGCCTTCTCTTTAAGCCGATCCTTCGGACCGGTCTTTCTAATCCCTATGCCAGCTGCCATCACCTAATAAGTTGAGGTTTAGCTAAATCGGAGGAAATCATGATCAGCACTTGTTATGTTTGAAACATAATTTTTTAAATCAAAGACTTTATTGGGAGCTAGCACATCTACATATCAAAAAATGTTAATATATTCTGACATTTTTGAAAATAACCAATAATGACAACGGTTACTATTTCCCTTGCAGCACATTTGGCTGTTAAATTAACTACAAATAGTAATATGATAGCTCTCTATTTCACAAGACGGCTCCTTCTATTAGTATAAACAATTATTAATGATTATGCAATGCAAATTTATGCAAGCAGTAGTTATACCCCACAAACTATTTTGATAAATGGACATCCATTTGGGGATAGGGGA
>CAZARY010000281.1:0-2128 GCA_964487675.1 uncultured Clostridia bacterium
CTGTTAAAGGGATGGCCCTGGGCACAATATGTATGGTGGTTGTAAGCGGCTTCACCAATTATTTTATCACTTTACCTTTGTGGGGTGTGCCGAGAGAAGCAATCATGCCTATGATATTGACTGCCACCACCCCTTTTAATATAGTCAGGGGACTTGTTAGCAGTTTATTGACCATTCCCATATATAAACGCATTAAGAATTTCCTAACTTCGCACATTTAATCAGTAGGTGATGGAGTATGACAGCCTCGAACAAGGAATCAAGGGCACGCACAGCTCGAGAAACATTAGAGATCATCCGCAGTGGCTATTATTATAACTATGCTGGTGAAAAGGTGGATTTGACTGGCGAGATAAAAACAGCGGTCAATCGGACGCGATTATATCATCCAGATGAGTTGGTGCAGATCGATAAAAAGATACAAGACAATATTACGCATTATAAACACAATCGATGGCAAAATATGCAAGAAACCGAGTTAGAAGTCGTTAATGAAACGACCTTGTCAGCAGCAAAAAGATTATATGAACAAAATTACGATGCAGTTTGTTTAAACTTTGCTTCAGCCCGTAATCCTGGTGGGGGGTTTTTAAAAGGCAGTGGGGCTCAAGAGGAAAGCCTGGCTAGAGCTTCTGCCCTTTATGCTACCCTGAAACAACAGCCACATTATTACAGGGCCAATAAAAACTATGATTCTGCGCTCTACACAGACCATATGATTTATTCTCCCCGGGTACCAGTGTTTAGAAATGACAAAGATGAACTGCTGAATCAGCCCTATGAAACCTCTTTTATTACCGCGCCTGCCGTGAATGCTGGTGTAGTGCAAGCACAGGAACCGGAAAATATTCCGTATATAGCTGATACCATGCGGCACAGAATACATTTGATTCTCTCCTTAGCAAGTTATCAAGGACACGATGCCATAGTGCTTGGCGCATTTGGTTGCGGCGTGTTTAAAAACGATCCAGAAGAGGTGGCCGGGTATTTTACTGAATGTTTTTATAATGAAATGGGTACGCTTGACGGATATAGCTTTCTATTCCCTTTGGTGACGTTTGCAGTTTTGGATCGGTCTAAAACAAAAGCAACTCACAATATATTTAAACGAAAATTGCTAAGGGGGTAATGCATGTCCAGAAAAAAAATAAAACTTGATTTACACCCCATTTACAATAAAGGTGACCTGATTGATAAAGCGCTTTATGATAGCCTTGATGAAGCAGAAGAAAAAAAGGCCAAAGAACTTGAGATTATATGTGGCAAGGGTTCTGGTCAGCTAAAAAAGAGAGTGCTCAAGTTTTTAAATCGTAAAGATATTCGTCAACGCTATCACCGGATAAAAAAAGACCCGAAAAATTTTGGACGCGTGTTTGTGTATTTTAAATGGAAATAGGAAATAATGGAAGGGAAAGATTGCCGGCCAAAATTGTACTGATGGCAAAAGAAAGTGAAAGGGGGCCTTTTTATATGAATCAATATGAAAACAAACTGGCTGATTATATAAAAAAGCATGACATTCAAACGGAACATTTAGTATTTCAGAAATCCTGTCATTCGGTAGAGGAAGCTGCTTCGGCTGCTGGTGTGACTGCAGAAGATTTTATCAAAAGTATCTGTTTGACTGTTAAAGGTGAAGAGCTGATTGTGGCTATTGTTAAAGGAGAAGATAAAGCCAGTTTATCCCGCGTAAGAAAAGAGTTAGATATTAACCGACCCAGGATCTTATCGCCTGAAGAAATATTGCAAAAAACAGGCTACCCTTGTGGCGGGGTGCCTCCTTTTGGTTATGAAGGGGAGTTCTTGATTGATGATAAAGTGATGGCAGTAGATACAATTTATGGGGGCGGCGGTTCGGAAAAGTCCCTGGTCAAGCTTACCCCCTCAGAGCTTCAAAAAGTAAATGGAGGCAAAGTGGCACGGATTCGGAAGTAAAATTGAGCGTTTGTTGAATTTAAGGACAACTGTTTTGCTGAACTTGGCATTGTTGTGTTAAATTATTGGAGTGTTAATGACGATTTGCAAATATTTTTGAAAAATTTTCACGCCTATGTAACGTTTGACTATGACGAAGCAATGTCGAAGAGGCTATTGACAAGTCAAATGTTTAAACATATAATAATATAAA
>CAZARY010000282.1:0-2125 GCA_964487675.1 uncultured Clostridia bacterium
AAGGCGCTGGCTAAAGACACGAACTCAGATACTTCTTCCCTGCTTTCCACCATAGCCGGTGAAGCCCCTACAGACAAGGTGATGTTCGCCACGTCATTAATGGTTACATAATTTGTAATTATATGCACTAGAGGCTGAACATCCCTGACTTTTTCAAAATCTGTTTTTGTTGACAAAATATCCCTCCTAATAAGTTGATTATATATACAATTATTTATATACAGCCATTGACAACAAACTTATATAAAACCTTTAATGAGAAAAAGCTCCTTGATCTTGCCTTTCATGAAACGCCCAATGATTAAGCACATTAGAGCATTGCCCCACGGCAAAACCTGTCTCGATAGCCCGAGTAACATATTCTTTAGCCCTGGTTACACTGGTCAATATAGATTGCCCCTGAGCCAGGTAAGCACAAATGGCTGCAGCCATGGTACACCCAGTGCCGTGTAAGCTAACTTTTCCTATGCGGGGCGCCGATAGTTTTTGAAAGCTTTCACCAAAAAATAGATGATCCTCTGCTTCTTTCTTACTGTGGCCGCCTTTGATTAAAACGTAATCTACGCCCATTTTTTTGATTTTTTGTGCTGCCTTATCCATATCCATTTGATCTTTTATTGGCATCTCTGCCAAAGTTTCTGCTTCAGGAATATTGGGTGTAACAATATGGCTGTAGGGAAATAGCTTCGATTTCATTATGTCAATGGCCTCTTCTTCCAATAGCAGGTCCCCGCTAGTAGCAACCATTACTGGATCAACCACCACCCAGGGAAATTTATGCTCTGAAATTTTTTGGGCTACTCTTTTTATGATCTCCCCATTTGCCAACATACCTGTTTTAACTGCAGAAACATTCATATCGTTTGCCACAGCGTCTATTTGTTGACCTACGAATTCATCATCTAAAGTATTCACACCTTTAAGCCCGCAAGTATTCTGGGCAGTCACCGAAGTAATGACGGTCGTACCAAACACCCCCAGTGATTGAAAAGTTTTTAAATCTGCTTGTATCCCAGCACCCCCACCAGAATCTGAACCAGCTATTGTCATGGATATTTTCATTACTGTTCACCTCCTAACCTTTTATCTTGATATGATTTTCTCCAACAGTCTTAACAAAAAAAGCTTCACCTGATTAAGCAGGTAAAGCTTTTTTAGCATTTCCACCAGCATTATTAATTACATTCCTTATATTTTACAATACAAAAAATCTAATGGGCGAGAAAATCGCAGCGCTAATAAACACCGCTAAGACAATTGCTCTCCCTACGCTGGCATTACCCAGATCAGGTTCAAGGGTCTGAACTTAATACTATTAATACTATTTAAGTTCACTCTCAGCCTAGAAGGCTCCCCTTATAATTAATATCAATTTTCAAATACCAATGACCTGCAATGATATATTTGAGCCTTAAAAGCACTAACTATAAACAAGTTTTAGATAACTCAAATACTGCGCGTGGTTATTATACATTGGATTTTATTTTAATTTGAATTTGAATGATTTGAGTTTTAATAGAGTATTCTATATTTTTTGAATAAAACCTTCCTCGTCCTTAAATTTTTATTAAACCCCAAATGACCCCAAATTGAAATAAATGACACTGCAAATTTCAATCTCAAGATTGGCAAATACAGATTGGCAAAATTATGATTTGACAAAGTTTTTGAAGAATGTTACTCTCTATCCTGTAGATAAACGAGATAAACGAGGTTTATGGAGTTTTAATGTAATGGAGTTTTCATAGAGAACTTTATATGCTAATAATGGGATTTAAAAATTAATATCAGCTCGTTAGGTGAGGCTCCTGGAAGAATACATGCTGCTGCCCAAAAACGTCGAGAGACGCCAATGGGTTAACAGGCACTGCCGGATTAAGGCATGCCTAAAGCAGCTGATCAAATAACTGACTTCTGATCTATGTCTTCCAGTGCCAAAGCTAAGACGAGGAGTGCATGGCTGTATAAATAGTCCTTTTTCAATCTTTACAGGGCTTAAAGCCTAAACGGCTCCTCGAGGAGCCATTTTTAATGCTAATATTTATTAATGTTTAAAATACTTTTGATATTAATGAAAATAAAGACTTAACACAATAAAATAAACATATTTGAATTTTGAACTGGT
>CAZARY010000283.1:0-2119 GCA_964487675.1 uncultured Clostridia bacterium
ATTTATCCTGATTTAACTTGATAACCATAAAACAAAAATGATTTTTTGCACAGATATTTTGTTATATAGAGAAACTCATGGGCTAAAACTTGTGAAAGACTTGTCTAAAAGAGAGGGGGAGGAATATGACTGGAAAAAACAATGACGACAAATCACAAGTGATCGAAAAAAGCACAAATAGAAAGTTGAGTGGGCTTCATGGATTAGTGGTGAAGTGGGTGGCAATTTTCTTTACGATTTTCCAAATGTATGCTGTTTATACGGGTAATATAACCCATATGCCGCGTAGGGCTCTATTTGTAGGGCTAGGTTTAATTATTCTTATTGCCAAGAACAAATTTGCTGCAAACACAAAAAAAGGGGAAAAAATACCGGTTTATGATTTAATTTTTATGGCCTTAATATTAATTGCTACCTTTTATGTGGTTTTTAACTACCAGGAAATGATAGCCAGGAGATTACATCCTACGCCAATTGAATATTTTCTTGCTATTTCCTTAATAGTTTTTGGGCTTGATGTAGCCAGAAGGACTATGGGTTGGGCACTGCCCGTACTTGCTCTCTTTTTTCTAGGTTACACATTTTTTGGTCAATACTTTCCAGGTGTTTGGAGTCATGCCGGCATGGATCCAAGGATGTTTATAGGACGCATGTATCTAGGGGACTCAGGTTTTTGGGGTATGCTGCCTTCGATTTCTACCAGAATCATCGCTATTTTCTATATATTAGGTTTAGTGGTTGCTGTCACAGGCGGAGGGGATTCCTTCATCAATATTGCTCTTAAATTAGCAGGTAGAGCTCGTGGAGGCGCTGCAAAAGTAGCCACTATCGGTAGCAGCCTGATGGGGATGATTTCAGGTTCTGGAATGGCGAATGCAGCGGCTACAGGGTCACTAACTATCCCTATGATGAAAAGATTAGGGTATAAATCGGAGTTTACTGGGGCTGTAGAAGCTGTGGCCTCCACTGGAGGTCAAATCATGCCGCCCATTATGGGGGCTGGAGCTTTTTTAATGGCTGAGATAACAGGAATTCCTTACTTACAAATCGTAATTGCAGCCATTATACCGGCTTTGCTGTTCTACATTGGAGATTTTATTGTTATTGATTTAAGGGCTAGAAAAGACGGCATCAAGCCTGTTCCAGATGAAGAAATCCCTAAATGGTCACAAGCTTTCAACTTGGAAGCTGTGCTTCAGTTAATCATACCTATTCTCCTGATAGTATTTTTCCTGGTTCAAGGGGCTTCGGTACAATATGCTGGTTCTAGAGCTCTTGCCTGGGTCATAATTGTTTTTGTTGTGCTTAACCGGCATCATTTGATTAGAGATAAATTAAAAATTTTACTGCAATCATTTGAAAAAGCAGGTTATAGCATGGCAACGTTAGCAGCCCTGGCCTTTGTAGCTCAAATTGTGGTATCTTTGATTTCGGCTACAGGGGTGGGGCTAAAGTTTTCTCAACTGATCATATCAATTGGTGGAGAAAATATGGTTGCGGTACTTCTTTTGGCTATGCTTGTTTGCATTATTCTTGGTATGGGGATGCCTACGACTGCAGCCTATGTATTATCAGCTTCTTTGGTGGCACCGGCGCTGATTAATCTCGGGACCCCTACTTTAACAGCACATATGTTTGTATTTTATTTTGCAATTATTTCTACAATAACGCCTCCCGTTTGTACAGGAATTTATACAGTGGCGCAAATAGCTGAAGTTAAGTGGCAGAAAATTGTTCCTGATGCTATCAAGCTAGGACTTGTTGGCTTTATTGTTCCTTTCATGTTCATATATAATTCTGCATTGTTGATGCAAGGTTCGGTTTTAGAAATAACTGCAGTTTTTCTAGTTAAAATTCTAGGAATCGCTGCATTGGGAGTAACTACTGTGGGCTATCTTGACGTCTCATTAAACGTTTATTTAAGAGGTGCCTTTTTAGTAGGAGCCATTTTAACCATCACACCGGGGTGGGCAACCAATATTTTAGGAGTGATAGTCATTGTTGCCGTATTTGTTTTTTATAAGTTTAATTTAAAGAAAAAAGCTTTAAATTTGGCTTTGAAAAATTCAAAGACATCCGTGGAATAAACAAATAAATAATTTGCTAAATAAATAATTTG
>CAZARY010000284.1:0-2119 GCA_964487675.1 uncultured Clostridia bacterium
ACAGGTTAAAATCGTATCGCCAGGTGAATAGTTCTATTTATGAAGAAGATTATGACGATCATCCCCGGTGGAACAGAAACAGCAATCACCGAGGTACTGACGATTTCGGGTTTTCTGCTTTTCCGGCAGGAAGGCGTGTTACTAATGGAAATTATGGTGGTATTGGCAGTAATGCCTATTTCTGGACAAGTACAATCCAGGAAAGCCATGTAAACCCTGAAAATGAACAAGCCTGGAGACACGTATTGTCATCAAGCCATGGTGACTTGTTTCATAATACAGAAGTTAAACAGCATGGAAATAGCATAAGGTGTATAAAAGAATAAAAATGCAAATCAAAATCATAAATTTTAAAGGTAAAAGTTATGAATAAAACTAAAGCTTTCTTTTCGATGTTTTTTTGCTTTCTTATCATAATTCTTTTTTTCGGTTGCGAGGTACAGGAAGATTTTGAAGTACATACTCTTGAAGTAACAGATGTCACAGCACATACAGCGACTGTTGAAGTAGAAATAACCGGCGGTGACGATGCAGATATTCATACAACGGGGGTTGTGTGGGGAAGAACCTCTGGACCTGAAAGGCTTTCACCGCATGGGCCAAAGCAAATCGATGACGAAACTGCAGCAAGGTTATTTACCAGTAATATTGCCTGGCTTTCGCCGGAAACGGTCTATTATGTCAGAGGTTATGTAGTTACTGCAAGAGAAACTATATATGGCGAAGATATCTATATTACAACTTTGCCCGTTGATATTGACTATGGCACAGTTGCTGATGCTGATGGCAACGAATACAAAACTGTTACTATTGGCAACCAGGAATGGATGGCAGAGAACTTGGACGTTACAAGTTATGAGGATGGCACAACGATTCCTTTAGTAACCGATGATGAAGATTGGGCTGATCTTGGCAGTAATGATAAAGCCTATAGTATTAATTATGATGACCCTGAAGGCATTTACGGTGCTTACTATACATGGACTGCAGCAACACGCGGTGAAGACAGTGAATCAAACCCGAGCAATATACAGGGAGTTTGTCCTGCCGGCTGGCATATACCAAGTGATGCTGAATGGAGGGAACTGGATGAGTTTATTGAACATTACCCGGGACAAGCTCTTAAAGCAACTTTTGGGTGGGCAGAAGATGGCAACGGAAAGGATGTGTACGGCTTTTCTGCTTTCCCTGCCGGATATCGCAGTAATAATACCGGCGAATATACGCAAACACCAGCTTCTGCCAGATTTTGGAGCTCGGATGAAAGGCAAACAGGAGATGTCAGATATGCTTCTTTAAGCTTTTCAGATAGTTTTATCTACCGAAGCCATACTAATAAAAACGTAGGTAATTCTGTTCGATGCGTTAAAATTTTGCCTTAAATCCAAAGTTTAAAATGGGGGAAAGAAGGTAATCAATCATATCAAGTTCAGGTACCTAAAAAAACTCCAAAACAGGTAACTTTTTATACATACAACCGTTACAATTTATATCCTTTATAAGTTTGCAGAACTTTTATGAGTATAAATACTGTAAATACAGAATTACACCAATACTATGCCCACGTTTGCCGATAAGGTAATTGATTTTAATAAAAATTTGAGCCTTAATATTGAGCTTCCCGAAGGGATTCGTGTAATGAACCCTTTTAAAGAAAATCCTCAAGCATTAACTTTATCCTCATCATTTTACCGTAAGTTCTATGATGACCATAATAAGCGCAGGCTTATACTGGGTATAAACCCGGGTCGGTTTGGTGCGGGAGTTACCGGCGTGCCTTTTACAGATACCAAACGATTGCAAAATAAGTGCGAAATACAAATAAAAAACCTAAATACACACGAACCCTCCTCAGTCTTCGTCTATGAAATAATAGATAGCTATGGCGGTGTGGAAAAATTTTATTCCGACTTTTACATCAACTCCCCTAGCCCATTAGGCTTCGTAAAAATCAATAATAATGGTAAAGAAGTAAACTTCAACTACTACGACAGTGTAGATTTGCTTAACAGGATAAAAGGTTTTCTTATTAATTCAATAAAGGCACATATTGCTAAAGGCATCAAAACCGACGTATGCTTTTGTCTTGGTTCAGGCAAAAACTTCAAAATAATCAATA
>CAZARY010000285.1:0-2104 GCA_964487675.1 uncultured Clostridia bacterium
ATTGATCCAAATTATTGGGAAGCTACAATTAATGACGCAGTTCCAGAACATACCAGGAAAGTTAATATTTCCGCTTTCCGCTCTGGTTTAAAGTTTGCTACCACTCACGCGGTTTGCAGATAACTTCTTTTATTTTTGTCTGCAAGAAGTAGTTTGAATGAGCAGGCTCAATGACAAGTGCACTATCAGCTCCTTTTCCGCTGCCTGCAATTGAAACAACTTCTTCACCATAAGGTATTAATCCGGCATCCAGTGTCATACCTGAAACTTCAATACAAACCTTTACACCTTGACTAAACATTCTCAGTGCATTGGCAATTATTTCTGCTGGGTATACCCCTTGAAATTGAAAGCGCAGGCTGCGGTCCAGTCCAGCCATTAAATGAGTAGTAATCAGGACATCGATTCCGTTTTCTTCTAATTTTTTCTTTACATCATCAGGAAACTCGTTTAGTCCGTTTTCTTTAAAACCTACATGATGCCCAACGCAGACGACATGCAGCCCACAATCAATTAATTTTTCAGCGGTTTCACCTGTGTGAGAGGCCACAACAATGTGATTTAAGTTGAGTTCTTTTGCTCTCTTTACTGCTAACTCTAGAGTGCGCTCAGTGTTTGCCGATCCTTTTTGATCCCAGTGCATATATTTACCCCCTTTTTTCCCTTATTATCATATATTAACTAAAAAGCAGTTAAACTTCAAATTGATCATAAAATTTTGCTTTAATAGTCTTAAATTATAGTGTTTCCGTAAGCTAAAAAAAGGAAATTAAACTTATATCTCGAAGTATACCATTAGAGGTACTAAAAAGTGAAGAGTGCTGCATATTGTTTTATTATGAAGGACTCTTTGGTTTTATTTCAGCAAAGTTTTTTGCTGGTACTTTTTTTGAAAAATGTTATTTTTAAGAAGGAGGGTTTAGTTTGGGTGATAAGCTAACGTTTAGTGTTATCAAAGCGGATGTTGGGGGCTGTATAGGACATTCAAATGTACATCCGAAACTTTTAGAAAAGGCAGAGGAGTATTTGCAAAAAAGCAACTTACTAATTGATCATCACGTGACCCACGTTGGAGACGATATCAATTTAATTATGACGCACCAAAGTGGTGTAGATAATGAAAAAATTCACCAATTAGCTTGGGATGCCTTTATGGCATGTACTGAAGTTGCTAGGGAAATGAAACTTTATGGGGCAGGCCAGGACTTGCTTTCTGATTCATTTTCAGGCAATATAAAAGGAATGGGTCCCGGAATAGCTGAAATGGAAATTGAAGAGCGAAAAAGTGAACCCATAATAGTCTTTGCTGCCGACAAAACAGAACCTGGTGCATGGAATTTACCTGTTTACAAAATGTTTGCCGACCCATTCAATACCATAGGGTTAATAATTGATCCAAAGATGCATGAAGGCTATGTGTTTGAAGTACATGATCTAGTGAAACACGAAAAAGTATTGTTTTCAATGCCAGAGGAAATGTACGATTTATTGGTATTTATAGGTGCTCCGGGAAGATTCTGTATTAAATCAGTGTATAAGAAAGATGGAACTATAGGTGCTACTT
Source organism: uncultured Clostridia bacterium (assembly GCA_964487675.1). Taxonomy (GTDB): domain Bacteria; phylum Bacillota; class Natranaerobiia; order Natranaerobiales; family Natranaerobiaceae; genus CAZARY01. The sequence continues at coordinate 1,565 of CAZARY010000285.1, forward strand.
CCAGCACTCAAAAGCTTAATGTTTTAGCAGGAAGATATGTTGGCAAGGATGACCCGGTATGTGTTGTTCGCTGCCAGAGCGGTCTTCCTGCAGTAGGTGAAGCTATTGAGCCTTTTGCCAATCCTCATTTGGTTTCAGGGTGGATGCGCGGCTCTCACAGCGGACCTCTAATGCCCGTATCCCAAAAACAGTCCACCCCAACGAGGTTTGACGGCCCACCCCGAGTGATAGGACTAGGATTTCAGGTAGCTAACGGTAAGCTTATTGGTCCTCAGGATTTATTTGACGATCCCGCCTTTGATAAAGCCCGAGAGATGGCTAATGATATGGCTTATTATATGCGACGTCATGGACCATTTGAGCCACACAGGTTGAACCTAGACGAAATGGAATATACAACAATGCCTGAAGTGATGGATAAACTCAAAGATCGGTTTGTTCCTATCGAAGATGACTTAGACGAGACTGCAACGACAAAAGATAAGGAATAGGTTTGTTTTACATATAAATTACTCTTGGAGATGACAAATGACGGGAAGG
>CAZARY010000286.1:0-2103 GCA_964487675.1 uncultured Clostridia bacterium
TGTTTCTGCTTGACCCCAGAATCCCACTGCTTTAGCTGTGGGAGTATGTCAAAGTAATAACTTTTTTACATCTGGGGTATAAAACATTTTTTAACGATAAAAACCAGTTGGAACCAAGCGCTGAGACAGAATCGACGTCCTCCCACGGCTAATGAGGGGGGTTTTGTTTGCGGCAGCTTTTTTAAAAATAGAAGCGAATAAAATCAAAGTCAAACAAAGCGTAAAGCGCGACGCCTATCCCTGCATTGAAATTGGAATTGGAGCCGCAACCGAGCAGTGTGTGTTTAATTGCGTGATCGGTTTAATCCCCTGACTGGATGACTGGGCCTCCTTTGATATTTTAGAGACAAACCACCCCTGGGACTTGGAAGGCGAGAAAGATGATGCCTGTGCAGCACCTGCCTTAAATATGTTTCCATGCCGGATTATAATTTTCTTTCAGGGCCTTTTTTGTTTTCAACTTCCATTAAATACCGGGCCATCAGTTTTTCTGCTTCTCTAAGGTCTACGGGAGTTTCCAGGTTCAACCCATGGCGCTGTAACCGCTGGAAAAATGACACCAAAACGGGCGGTTCAAGATCGGACGCCCACAATTTTGACTCGTCTGCCAGCACTTCTTTCGGACTCCCACTGGAAATGATTTTACCCCCGGCTAAAAGATAAACGGTATCCGCAAACCTGGGTACCCAATTCACCTCATGTGTGGTTAATACCACGGTGATGCCCATGTCAGCGTTTAACCGGTTCAAAAGCCCTTCTACTTCGTTCCTTGACTTCATATCCAGCGAATCCAGTGGCTCATCCAAAATCAAAATTTCCGGATGATGGACGATGGCACCCGCCAGGGCTACTTTTTGCTTTTCCCCGCCGCTCAAATAATGTGGGATCTTATCCAGCTTATCTTCGAGCTTTAACAGCGAAGTGACTTCCTTGACCCGGGCCTCGATGGCTTCTTTCGCCATACCATTTTGGCGCAGTGTAAATGCAATATCATCAAAAACTCGGGGACCGATGATCTGTTCATCTACATTTTGAAAAACCACCCCAATTTTTTTCCGGACTTGCTTGAAATCTCGGGTAGGCGATTGGTTCAACACAGTCACCTGGCCCTCCGTGGGCCGATACAGCCCCATGATAACAGACAACAGCGTCGATTTACCCGAGCCGTTAGCACCAATGAGCACAACTTTTTCCCCCTGCTTGACCGTGAATTTCGTTTCGGCTCCAAAACGCACTTCTGTCCCGTCAGGATAAACATAGGTTAAATTGTTTACATTTATGACATCCAATGTTTCATCACCGTCCCTGTGAGTACCAGGATCAAACATACGAACACACCTATGTCTTCCTTTGCCCAATTGCGCCTGGATTCTGGCCTGGGAAGTGTGCCCGCATAGCCTCGGAGCGCAAAAGCTGCATACATTCGCTCAGAAATAGAAAAAGACTCCACGACCAGCAATCCCAGGATTGCAGCAATGTTTTTGAGATCATACAGGAAAAACGAGGGCCTAAATCCGCCCCGGATTTTCACCACCTGGATCAACATCGTGCTCTTTCTGAATAAGAGAAATAACCCCCGGTAAGTAAATAAAAAAACATCCCCTAAAATGGGAGGGACCCACCTGGACACATAGGAAAATAGGTCGATATACGGCGTGGTAGAGAATAGAAATATCAAACTGAGCGCAGCACCCAGGGCTCTTAAAATGATGGCACCTGCCATGGCTACTTGGCCCTGGCTCAAAATCAATGCAAATAGGAAACTGAAAAAGGCTGGGTACATGGCCAAATGTCCGATTCGGATCAGCGGCACCCCTGCCACCACATACAACAAAAGGACAAAAACAAACAAACTCCCCAAAAATAGGAGGTCGTAGCTGGATATAAAAGCAATCAAAATGGCAAATGCCAGGGCTAGTTTTATGACCGGATGGGCCCTGTGAAAGAAGCTATGGCCATTATTAGCAATATTGTCTATGTCCGCAATGTGCATGTTATCCACCCTTTAACTCATCAAACAATCTATTAAGGAACATTAGTTATTAATCCCCTTTGCGAATTATTATCTTTTATACTTAGTTCCTTTATGAATAAAATCAGGTT
>CAZARY010000287.1:0-2085 GCA_964487675.1 uncultured Clostridia bacterium
AAGTTGATGAGATGATAGCTGAAGAGATTACAGATGAAGATATAGAACAGATCAAACAGATGAAGGAAGATGTAACCGCCGAGCACGCCGAGAGAATAGAAGAGATCAAGCAGATGATAATAGACGGAGAGATAGAAATTGAAGACTGGTCGGAGATAGGCAGGCAGTAAACGAAGATTTCAGTATAGAGCCAGATAAAAATTGCGGCTGGCAGTTAAGCCAGCCGCATGAAAGCTTTAATGTGTTTTTATTCTGGTCTTCTTAATTCTTTCGGGCCAGCAGCGAGATGCTCTTGATTCCGTATTTCTGGCTGGCATTATCTGCAGATTCGGAGATGAACTCGTACATATTATTATCCCGGACCTCCTGCACTTCCATCCCGGCCTTTTCGATAAGGGAAATATAGCTATCTTTCTGGGAGGCTCCGCCTATACAGGAAGCCCACAGATCCGCATCATTTTTGATGCCTTCCGGCAGCTGATCTTCGCTGATTATATCTGCTAGCACCAATCTTCCTCCCGGTTTAAGCACCCGGCTGATTTCTGCGAATACCCTCTCCTTCTCTGCCGAGAGATTTATAACTCCGTTCGACATCACCACATCGAATATTTCATCCTCGAATGAGAGCTTCTCGATATATCCTCGATGGAATGTGACATTTTTGAAGCCGCTGTCATCCGCCAGGCTGCTCGCCTTCTGGACCTGTTCTTCGGTCATATCTATACCCGTTACCGTTCCGGACTCAGTGACATAAAGCGTTGCCACAAAGGTATCCATACCCGATCCGCTGCCGAGGTCAAGGACCTTTTCACCCGGCTTGAGGTCAGCCATATCAAAATAATAGCCCACCCCTGCATAGGAATCGATCGCTGCCCGGGGGATCTCATTGAGGTCAGTTGCTTCATAACCGAGTTTTTCTGCCAGCTCGCGTCCCGTCTCAAAGTGAAAGTCTCCCTCAGCAGATTCCGCCACATCTTTATAAATCGACTTGATTTCGTTTTCTAGTTTTTCCCTGTCAAGAGCTTCACTCATTTTGTCATTTCCTCCAGATATAACGTATTTCCCTGCTTGACTTCCAGCTGTTATTCAGTTAAATGAAGTTCTTTATTTTCTCTTTACTGTACTGCTATGGTGGCCATCATATCATCTTCCTGGTGGAAATAGCATTTCACAAGCAATTCCAGATTTTCTTCTGGCATTTCAACAGTTACCTCTTCAACTTCGCCGGCATCAATTTTTGCATCTGCAATGGCATATTCTTGATCTTCCTGAGGACTATATACTGTAAAGGTATGGTTGTGTGCGGTGGGATTATCAACTATAAATTTAACCTCTTCTCCTGCGTCCGCTGTGAATTCATCCGGGGCGAGTTCGAAATTACCCATTTCCACCTCAATTTCTCTCACTTCTTCACTGCTTTGAACTGTGCTGTGAGGTCTATGGATTTCTCCATCTCCTGAAACAATATAAGCCATAACACCTGTAGAAAGAACTAACGAAGTAGCCAGTATAACTGCCAGAGATAGCATCAACAGACGGCCAAATTTAAATCCTTTTTTAGTGTTCATATCCATTCTCACTCCTCATTTTTTAATATTTAAATTTTAACACATTAAATCCAAAAATCGTAAAATAATAAACATTTTCATTTACATGTGTCCATTTGCTTTTCTATCACATCTGCCAAAAACCATGAACCTTTGTGTCGATAGCGATAGGACACTTTCAATTTTCTGGGGTTATGCAGACCTCTGCCCACCGGCTTTCACTGGTTTTTGTCATTGAGCTGGAGTTTAAGTCCACCCCGAAAAATTTTGATCACCTCCATTTTGTCTGATCAAGGGGACAAAAGCTGAAATGAAAATGGCTTTCATTTAAGTGTGATTTAACTATATCACTTTTTCTGGCAAAAGCAATATTATAGATCATTACATTAAACTGTTATGAGAAATAACATCTAAACTCCCCCAATGGGATTAGGAGGGCAACAAATATTTAAATACTTTAATTATTTTATGACATTAAAATGCTTAAGCGTTACCATCTCTCCCACTCTCCCAAACTAAAAAGTGCCGGATACTGATA
>CAZARY010000288.1:0-2070 GCA_964487675.1 uncultured Clostridia bacterium
CATAACCGAGCTCTACATGGGCATCTCCACCGGCTGTGAACCAGGAAAAATTGGCCTTGAGCTTGAGAATAAGGCCATCCAGATCTTTTCTGTCCAGGAGAGTGAGCACTCTTTTCTTTTTTTCCTCCACCTCAACGATTATATCTTCACGGGCTGTATTCATAATTATCCTTTCCTTTTTAAGCTCAGTTTTTTCAAGGGTTGAATTAAGTCTTAATAATAAATTAGACATGTAGAGGGCGAATTCCTGCAAATTTTTTAATATTTTCGGTTTTGTGTTTCAACAGTAATATTTACCGAAAATTAGAATCCCGGGCTAACCAGACCATAAAGATGACACGGGCTGGTATAGAGGAGATGGGAGAAAGACACAAGAGATGTGGTCAGAAAAACCCTCCGCAGCTAGCTGCTCATCGCCAGGAAAGTGATAATGCAATTAATATTATTCTTCCAATTTTACTCTTATCACGTTCCACGATAGCTCCGGTAAATTGGAGGTGATAGTATTCCCCCTAAACTCCACTTCGCTGTTCTGATGCGGGCATACATTATTGGGATTTTTAGCAGTATTTCTGGCCTTAACATCCTTATTCTCGAGCACAGTATGTTCAACTATCTCCTGTATAGCAAAACCCCCGAGTTCACATTCCAGAGAAAGTGTTTCACTTTTACTTCTATTCACGGCAAAGATTGTCACCTCATCGTCAGACTCCTTATGAACTCCCACAGCTTCCAGCAGAGAAACATTATCGAAATTTTTAGAGTTATAGGTGGGGGCAAATATTTGAGTCTGCAGGACTTTTCCCCTCCCGTAATTGGAGGCATGATAGAAAGGATAGTAAATTGTCTGTTTCCAGGCGTTTCCGCCTTTTTCAGTCATTATTGGGGCAATTACATTAACCAGTTGGGCCAGACAGGCAATCTTGACCCGATCAGCATTTTTTAGCAGGGTTATTAACATCAATCCGACCACCAGAGAATCTTCGAAGGTGTATACATCTTCCAGAAGAGAAGGGGCTTTCTGCCAGGGCTCAACGTTTTTATCCGCCTCGGTAGAATGGAACCATACATTCCATTCATCAAAAGCAAGATCGATTTGCTTATTGCTTCCTTTTTTAGCCTTCATATAATCACAGATAGAAACCACAGTTTTAATGTAATCATTGACTCCTTTTGGTTGAGCGAGATAATCTTTCAAATTATCTTCTTCGTTGCCCAGGTATTGATGCATCGAAATATAATCTACATTTTCATATGTGTGTTCAAGAACTGTCATTTCCCATTCTGGAAAGGTGGGCATATCTCTACTCGAACTTCCACAAACGACAAGCTCCAGGTCTGAATCAACTTTTCTTAACACACTGGCAGTTTCATTGGCCAATCTCCCATATTCTTCCGCAGTTTTGTGACCAATCTGCCAGGGACCATCCATCTCATTTCCCAGACACCAGAGCTTTATATCGTGAGGTTTTTCATAGCCATGTTTTTTCCTCATTTCACTGTATTTCGTTCCCCCGGGATGGTTGCAGTACTCAATGTAATTCCGGGCGGCATCAATTCCTCGAGTTCCAAGATTTAGCGCCATCATTGGTTCAGCTTCAACTTCTGACAACCAATCCATAAATTCATTTGTTCCAAATTCATTTGGTTCTATGGAGTTCCAGGAAAGCTCCAGCCGATTGGGCCTGTTTTCTTTCGGACCTACCCCGTCTTCCCAATCATATCCGGAGACAAAATTCCCCCCCGGATACCTGATTACAGGAACGTTCAGATCATCAATCAAAGCCATGACATCTTTCCTGAACCCTCTCTCGTCAGCCTCTGGATGATCAGGTTCATAAATGCCTGAATAAATTGCTCTCCCCAGATGTTCTATAAATCCTCCATAGATGCGCGGATCCACCTCGTCAACTTCGAAATTGCGGTTCAGCTTTAAGTTAACTTTTGTTGGCACTGCAATTCCTCCTATTGCGGCTTAAAATTTTTCATCAGCTTGTTTGCTTGAATTAAAACTTTAACCCACCCTCCTAGACCATAAGGATAACCAGAGCGGTGATAAGAGGTATGGTG
>CAZARY010000289.1:0-967 GCA_964487675.1 uncultured Clostridia bacterium
AAACCTACCTTTTCGCCTCATTTTTCTCTGTTCGCTAAATATAAATCGTATGATGGTATCTTGGATTTCCGAAGGTAAAGATATAAACTGAATCCCATAATGATATATGGATACCTTTTCTGTCTCTACTTTTCTTGAATGCATAATTTTTCCGATACATTCAATTTTATGCGTCATTTCTTCCTGCCCTTCTTCAATATTTAATTCAAACGATAATTCCAAAAAAGTGCTGACCGGTACAATCTCTTTCGTGGCCAGTCTCAACCCCCCACCACTTATATCAAGGGCATGGGCGCTTTTAACCTCACTGATTTCTTCTTTCGCTTGATCATCAAGTACTGTATATTCCACCGGAATTTTTTTCTCCAGGCGATAAAACCTCCGTCGCTGTATCTTTTTTAATTTCTGTGGTCTTGTGATTTTTATCATCGGCGTAGGGTTATCCAAATGTGCCACAACCACTTCTTCAAATCTATACACCGCCCCTTTACTCAATATAAACCCTTGAATACTTGTATTAGGTCTTAAGTATAGTAATCTGCCTTTTTCAATCGGGGTAGAAATATAAAGATAATCCGAGTCCATATTTTCTATTTTGCTAGCGTAATCTTTTTCTCTAGTCCTTACTGTAATTGAAGCACCTATTTCAAACACACTTTAGCGCCCCCCTAGAGTAACAGTTATCTTTTCTAAATATTGTACCATTTATCTTTTTATCTGCCCATCAAGTTATATTAGGAAACCAGTTTTTAAGTATTACTACCTTAGCGTGAACTCTAAATTGTCAAAGATTAACCTAGAAGACCTACTTTGTAAACTGCGTTCACTTTTTAAGCAAAGGAATAAAGGGCAGTTAGCATCATAAAGCCCAGAACGGTAACACAGCAACGCTTATTCGACAAATCAATTGTAAAACAGAAAAATTTGCGCACCCTTCCATTGAAAATATGTACGTTCTTAGTGGATA
>CAZARY010000289.1:977-2067 GCA_964487675.1 uncultured Clostridia bacterium
ATTATTTTTAAATTATAAAAATACATAATCTAGATATTAAGAAAGTTTATAAATAAAAAAACAATTTTGTTTTCAAGGAAATATACTGACACAACTATGATAAGCTGTAAGTCGGCAAAGATAATATTTTCTTGGCTAGGTTCCTCATAGATGTGCCAGCCGGACTGTAAGGTTTTAGCAGTAACGCCGGTTGTTGTTGTTTGATACTTTCAGGTATCGTTTTGTCTTCATGGATAAGCCCGATTAAATCGATCTTTGTATCCACAAAATATTCTAATACCCGATTGAGCTGTTTCCAAGTAGAATAGGCTTCTTTTTCTTTCTCACACCGGTTCACTATAAGATATGGCACACAACTTACTTTTAATTGTAGGAAGGATTTGATCAATGCGTAAGTATCTGTGACGGCTGTTAATTCCGAAGTTGTCACCACTAATCCCAAATCACTCATATTGGCAAAGGCAAAGTTGATTTCATTTACTCCAGAGCCTGAGTCAATAATGACAAAATCATAATCACTGTGTTTCTTTACCTCATCAATGAATTTAAAGTTCAACTTTTTAATATCAAATTGATTTTTGCCACCACAAATCAAATCTATGCCCGGAGCCACTTTTACCAAGGCCTGCTGCCAAGTTATATTTCCAGTAAGCAAATTCTCTAGTTTGTTCCCTGTACTCACACCAAATAAAATATCCAGATTAAACAATCCCAGTTTACCATCAATTAACAAAACCTTTTTATTTAGGTCTTTTAGCGCTAGGGAGAGATTAACTGCTAAGGAGCTTTTCCCAACCCCTCCTTTGCCACTCAAAACAGTCAAAACATTCGCTTCTTGATTGCTGTCAAATTTTTTCGACCCATCCACAATCTGTCTTAATTTGGCTGCTTGGTCGCCTCTGGTTATTTGTTTGTTCATGATCGCTCACCTAACATCCTTGAAAGAATTTTTTCAACTTGGAACACTTCCAAATCATCCGGTACATTTTGACCATTGGTTAAATAAGAACAGGCTGTGGAATAATTTGAAAGCAAGTTGATGACATTCCCTAAACTGTCCGTTTCATCAACTTTCGTCAAGATGAATTTA
>CAZARY010000290.1:0-2016 GCA_964487675.1 uncultured Clostridia bacterium
ACAGGGAGACCATTGAAGGAGTGGGTCAGGACAGGAGGCCAGGGGAGAGCCAGATGAGAGCGGTAGGCGAAGACCCGTGCCCATAAAGGGATCGGAATTTGAAATGGAAGCTGATTCTATTATTTTAGCCGTTGGCCAAGAAGTTGATGAAGCGTGCATAAGTGAAGTGGTTTGTCAGGATTTATGTGCGAGTGAATGGGGTACTGTAGAGGTGGATGAAGGCACTAAAGTGACCACTTCCGAAGGCGTTTTTGCCGGTGGCGATTGTGTTATGGGACCAAGCACTGTGGTGGAATCCATAGGACAAGCAAAAGACGCAGTGGTCTCAATTGATCGCTACCTAAACGGCGAAGCACTCGTAGCACTAAAAGAAGAATACAACTGCAGTAGGGGAGAGAATGACGAAATAGATCCTAGCGAATACGATGACATTGAAGCCAAAGATAGAACAGCACAGCCCACAATAGCTCCTGAAGAACGAAAGCACAATTTTGTAGAATTTGAAAAAGGGTTAGACGAACTTTCAGCTTATCGAGAAAGCAAGCGCTGTCTTTCTTGTGGTTGTGATGAAGTCTTTGATTGTAAGTTAAAAGACTTGGCCACAGAATATGACGTTTCTGATGAAGAAATTATTAAATTGGATCGTGAACAGAAACACCCAATTCCAGAGGATCATCCCTATATAAAAAGAGATCCTAATAAATGTGTCCTATGTGGAAGTTGTGTGAGAATTTGTGCAGAAGTGCTGGGGGTTCATGCTTTTGGCATGGTAAATCGAGGGCTGGACACGATTGTCAAACCTTCACTAGAGATGCCTCTTGAAGAAACAAACTGTGTGTCCTGTAGCCAATGTATTTCTGCTTGCCCTACTGGTGCTCTAACTGTGCGGGTAGACTTAGAGAAACCTGGTCCCTGGAAAACAAAAGAAGTGGAGTCGGTATGTCCCCATTGCAGTGTAGGGTGTTCGCTTAACTTGAAATATTCTCAGGGGGAATTGATTCGAGTTAGCTCTCCAATTAAAAATGAAGTCAATTACGGCAATCTCTGTGTAGAAGGGGCGTTTCAATATAATACCCCTCAAGAAGGTGAAAAAGTGGATGGTTTTCAGGTCAGAAATAATGGCACTTGGGAGTCAGCAAAAAGAGAAGAGGCGCTCGAATTTGCAGCGGACAAACTAAAATCTGCTAAAGAAAAAGGTGAATTGGCAGTTTTAATTTCGCCAAAGCTAAGCATGGAAATCGCTTCAACAGCAAGCGATTTTGCCTCATCGATTCAAGCGGGATATATAGCTGCTGCTGAACCTGTAAACTATCAAGTACTGAAAAATGCAAGCAGCGAACTTTTTGAGAAAGAAACGAGCAAGTTTGCTGATATTGACCAAGCAGACATGGTGATGATTTATCGCAGCAATTTAGGTGCCAAGTATCCAGTTATGGAGGATCGCATTCGAATGAGATACAATCGAGGCGCAAAAGTTGCGGTAATCGGAGAAGAGCCTACAAAATTGGATGACTTTGCGAAAATCAACCTAGAGATATCCGGAGTTGAAGACGGTGTTAATGTTTTAGAAAATATTAAAAACGAACAAAGGAAAACAGGAAAAATTGGAAAGTTGTCTGCAGCTTTTAAAGATAGTAATGCACCGGTTATATTAGCAGATGGAGGGAAATTAACAGTAGAGGAACTCAATCAACTAAAAGAGCTGCATCAAAAAGACGACGGGGTAAAGGTTATAATACTTCAACCGGCCGGCAACAACTATGCTGTGGTAGCACATGAACTCGTTAACAATGAATTTGAAGAAGTTAAGGAAAAAGTTCGTTCAGGTGAAATTAAAGGTGTTATTACCATCGAATCGGATGAAAAAGTGGAATTTGAGAACACAAATGCTGGGGAGCCTTTTGTAGCTAAACTTTTAGCTGGTAGGAAGGTACCTGGTAATAGCGCAAATGTGGTGCTAACCGGAGAAGACTACCTGGGTATGGAAGGCAGTTTTTACAATTCAGAAGGTAGAAT
>CAZARY010000291.1:0-1998 GCA_964487675.1 uncultured Clostridia bacterium
CAATGGACAGCATTAAACAATTTGTAAACTATTATAGCATACAGATTTGCAAAATAGTAAAATGGTAGATGACAGGGGGGATGACTACTTGGCAGTTTATAACGAATATGGGAAGCTTGAAGAAGTTTTATTATGTCGCCCGAGCTATTTTAAATGGGAACCGATAAATGAAATCGCTAGGGTGCACATAAAACAAGCTAACACAAACTTTGACCATGATTTGGTTATGCGTGAACACGATGAACTGGTGGAGGCTTTTCAAGATCAAGAGGTGCAGGTGAGATTGGTGCCGGAAAAACCTGGCGCTAACTATCAAACCTTTACCAGGGATATTGGTAAAAATACGCCAAATGGTGTACTGTTAGGCAATTTGCGCGCCGAAATAAGGCGTGGTGAAGAATTGATTGCCCGGGAAGTTGTTGAGAAAGCGGAGGTTACGATATTAGAATCGAAAGTCGAAACGGGCTTCTTTGAAGGCGGGGATGTGCATTTTATTGACGGTGCAACCCTGGCAGTTGGCGTGGGCGCACGAACGAATATGCAAGGTATAAGAGAAGCAGCAGGGATTTTAAAAACTCATGGCATAAAATTGATCCCGGTGCCTTTTGAAGAACAATATCTGCATCTTGATTTGTTATTTGTAGTCGTGGCTGAAAAGGTTTGTCTACTTTGTCCTGAATTGCTTCCGGAGGAGTTTTTGCAAGCATTGAGAAAAAAAGGCTATCAAATGATTACCACAAGAGAAGAAGAGGTAGCACAGCTAAAAAATAACTTACTGGCTATCGATGAAAATACGCTGCTTTCTTTTGATGAAAATAAACGGGTAAACAAAAAGTTAGAGGCCTTTGGTTTTGAGGTGATTAAACCGAGCTTATCCATGTTTACCCGTGGAGGTGGCGGTCCCCGTGGTTTGAGTTTTCCGCTTAAAAGGCAATTGGGTTAAGCGCAATAAATGTCAATAAATGACTTTTTGGATGCTAGAGAAAATTTAATTGTTTGAAAGGAGCGCTTAAATGAAAGAATTTAAATGCAAATCAAATTAAGTGAAATACTGTATCATTATTTCACATTTTGCTGTTTATGGTGCTCCCCGGGTGTAGTCCATTTTAGCAGCAACCTGAGAAAAAAGACTTATAGAATGCCAATGATGATGCCCTGGATTATTCTCAGTATAAATAGGGCGATTAAAGGAGAAATATCTATCATGCCCATGGGTGGGACCACACTTCTTATAGGTGCCAGGATGGGTTCGGTGATTTGATAAATTGCTTCTCCTATTTGGTATAAAATAGAATCTTCAGATAACCCCTTGCCTAAAAATGAAAAAATGATTCGAAACAGGAATAGGAAGTACAAAATTCTAAAAGCTAATAATAACAGCATGATGATCACCTCTTCGATTTCGATTTTTGCAATTTGCATGTCCCGGATTTTTATTTAGAAGAAATTTTTTAATAATAACTTCTCTATAATTATATTACGAATCCAACAGGGGGACAAGTGATAACCTGATGAATAATAGTGAAAGTATGAACCTTTAAACTGATAAAAATGGGATTAATAAAAAACGGAGGATTAATAAAATGAAAAGTTACACCCCCTATTACATGCAATCTGCTTTGCCAAAAGGTTGCAGAAAAAGAATGTTCCCTATAGAATAAGAAACACGGGCTATAATGTACAAATTTTTTCTTAATTACATTGTAAAAATTAAGAGAGAAAGCGCATAAAATGAAATAATGTTGATCCCATAAAAAAAAAAAGGGGGGCAACTTTCAAGCTATGGAAGAAGAAAGGCGAAAATACCTGGTTTCCAAAAGAGAATTGGCCAAGAAACTGAGAAAAGCAGAGAAAGAAGCACGACGAAAAGCCATTGAAGAACGCCAACCTTTTAAAGGGTTGCAGATACGACCGACAACATCCCTCTTCGATGAAGCAGGTAGAGAAGAACCTGGAGAGAGAAACTGGGCAGGGTACGGGTTTGATATCCAGCCCCAT
>CAZARY010000292.1:0-1940 GCA_964487675.1 uncultured Clostridia bacterium
TAAGGAGCACCCTGAGGGTTTTGAATCAAAAATCTATTTTACGAACAGTCCACTTCAGATTGGAGATTATTTAGAGCCGGACTGGCCCGAAGAGGATTCTGAAAAAGATGATTTTCCCGGCTATGATTATGTTGAGGACGAGTATCAGTTAATTTATTATGAAAATGATTATTACACCCTTGAGGATGACTTATTATCTTTTGAAGATAGCACGCATGATGATTGGAGTAAGTATGAAGAAGAATATGCGCCTTCTGACGATAGTGACTACTGGGATTGGGTTGATCCTGAGGATACAGATCATGACTTTGATCATCGCGGGGATATAACTATTCAAAATTCCATTTTTATTGTTGATGGAAGTCTCAGCAATCTGGGCAATGTTACTTTAAAGGATTCTCTTGTTTTAGTTAGAAGGAATGTTGAAATAGGGGGACACACAGATCTTGACAACTCCCTTATTCTTGCCTTTAATGACTGGGCGGATGATACGGAAGATCAAACTCTCGATAATTTGCTGACCGTTACAGGTGCCAATTCAATCAGACTGGATTTATTGGAGCCCCCCGCAAATGAAGGCTGGGTATACATGGATGATATACTCGAGGAGCTGGGGGATTCAGCTGCCGATTATACCATGCAGTTCTGGCGGCAAACTAAATAAGTTATGGAGTGATGTTCGTGAAGAAAAAACTGCCAGCTTTAATTTTGATAATATTTCTTGTAGGTTCAATTGTTATTTTTAGCGGATGTGACAGTATAAATGTGGATGGTTCTTCCTCTGGTTCTCAGCCCCAAGAGGAGGAATACACTGTGGGATTTGAGGTCATGGATTCTGAAACAGGGGAGGGACTTGAGCAGGTTTCTATTGAAGTTTTTGATCTACAATATGAAGATAAAGTTTTTGAGGCGGGAAGCGATGAGGGGAGTTACTTCCTTACGCTGACAGAACCTGAATCTGAGGATTTAGAATTAACAGTAAAGAGATTTCATTATGAGGAAAACGAGTTATCGATTATACTGGAGGAAAATTCATTTACTCTTGATGATCCTGTTGAACTTGAAAGTACAGATGAAGAGGGGGACGAAGACGAGGAAACCGAAACTCTGGATATCGAGTGGGTTGATGTGGAGGAAGGCGAGTCTCCTGAACCTGAAGTGATAGATCTCTCATATGATCTTGAGGTCAGCAAGTATCCTGTTACAAACAACCAATTTGTAGAGTTTCTTAATAATGAAGGTTCAGTTGAAGTAAAAGAGCTGTCTGATGGTAAAGCTGCAGTCTACAGTGATGGAGAAGAAAATGTCAAGCTCCTTGACCTCAATCAAGATTACACTCAGATTGGCCATAACGGTGAAGAATTTTATTTAAGGGGCTGGACCGATCCCGATGGTGAGAGCATAGATGTGAGCAATTATCCCGTTATTGAAGTGACCTGGTATGGTGCCGCAGCATTCACCAACTGGTTGAGTGAAGCGGAAGGACACGAAAAAGTTTATGATATAGCTGATTCAGATCTGGAGTATGCAAGGGGTGATGTAGACGGTTATAGACTGTCATCATCGGAAGAGTGGAAGTATATAGCTGGAGGAGGAGATGAAGGAGATGAAACCACATATTCCGGTGAAGGCGATCTGGATGATTTGGCGTGGTTTGAAGGTAATTCTAATGCCGCTGGAAATACCAACCTTAGTGAAGGTCATGGTACTATGCCTGTTGGTTTAAAAGAGTCGAATGAACTTGGTATTTACGATATGAGTGGCAATGTGAGAGAGTGGACAGATACCAGGCCTGATCCCGAAGAAGAAGAGATTTATTACATGAATGGGAGCTGGGGTGCTGCAGATAAAAGTTTTTTTGAAGTTGATCACAGTTTTGCTGATCATCCGGAAGAAACGCTGCGTGACCATATAGGCACTTTCAGACATATCGGCTTCCG
>CAZARY010000293.1:0-1940 GCA_964487675.1 uncultured Clostridia bacterium
TGCGCTCCCATTTTTTCTGGAAGATATATCGCGGGTCATAGCTTTTCCATGTACCTGACTCCAGCATATAATCAGCATGTGGCTCAAACGACTCAACATAAAACGGAACACCTGTTTTCCGGCTTACCTTCATGGCTAAAGCCCCGGGAGGCGCACCGCGTGCTATTATTTTGTCAATGTTTTCCTGTTTGCAGAGCTTTGTCAGCTTTTTGGGGAAGTCAATAAAATCATAGATCTTACTTATGATATTTGGCAATGGCCTTTGGCTGAGAAGGGGCTTGTGGTAGATTTTTGGATGTCCCGGCAAAACAGTGCTATCATACTTTTTATCACGCTCGATAGTAACAAGTATGATCTTTTCGATATGGTCAAAACCTGCCAGTATTTTTAAATGCGGAAAAACAGTAGCCGCCGTCAGCCCTTCGCTTATGCCCCAATATGATATAAAGAGGATGTTCATGCTAATGTTTGTAAGTAGTTTTTGCGAAATTACGGAAAAATGTTGGTTTTAAATAGAACGCAGATAACACAGAGGCAAGGGGAGGGGCGCTGAGTTTTATCTGTGATTATCTTTATAATCCGTGTTCACCCGGTGGAATAAAAATGAAAGTTGGTTTTGGAAGCAAAAATTATATCATATTCCACAGGGCAGATCTGTGTTCTATTATAACTTTAGCTTTAATTTCTTTACAATATTATAATATTTTTGTATGATAAAAATCAGATTTGCTTTTGCATAAGATAAAACATTTTTAAATGACAATAAAAAACAAGACCCGGCCTAAATTCAATCCATCCTGGATTTTTTATGTAGCAATAAGTTTTTTAATTCTTTCATTATTGGCGGTTTATCTAATTGACTATTTAAATGCTTTCCAAAGCCGTGATTTTTTGATCAACAAGCTGGATGTACCCTATTTTTGGTATCACTGGTTTTTAATTCCCTTAGAAAAACCACTACAATGGTATATTTTGGGGGCTACTTTGCTTTTCTTTATATTGAATGCCGGCATAGCATACGAGCGTAATGATAAAAGGATTTATAAATTTTGGCTTTTGACGGGGATAGGTGTCATTTTAATGTTTGCCGAAGATGCCGGTGACGTCAGGCATGCATTAAGGCATTACGTGGAAAGATTGACCGGTGAGATCACTTACGGCTTTATAGGATCTACTTTTGAGCTGCTATATTTTGCTACCATAGCATTTATTATAATATACGCGGCATATAAATTCAGGGATGTTTACTGGAACCATATTAAAACCCGCAAATATCTTATAATTGCTTATATTCTTTATGCCATAGCCGTTCCTTTATCTTTTGCCGGGGCAGCTTATAGAACTGTTACAGGCGTGGCTTTATACGATTTGGCAGGAAAATATTTTATGAACCTCTTGTTCGTCACCAACCATGAAACCCAATTAATCTATGAACATGCCAAGGAATTTGCCAGGGTGGATTTCCTTCTTATGGACATGTTGGTAGAAGAGTCTATAGAGTTTATAGGCGCAAGCGCACTTTTGGTTGCAGGTGTGGCGTTTTTTATGGATTATGCGAGGCGGAAGGTTGGAAGCTCTGACGGGGCTTCGAGCTATAACGAGCGTCAGGAGTTTCCATATTCTGCGGACGCAAGGAGTTTCAATCCTCCAAGAGAAGATGGGAACCTCCGGATAAACTCATTCAATATCAAACAGCCAACATCTTAATACCTGCCTTTACCGCTTTAAAAATCTTACCTCTTTTTAAAAACGACAAAAACATGATCTTTGCAATTTTCAACTTTAAATAGATTAATTCTGGTTTATTTGCCCATTTGTTATCTCTGACTTTCTGGTAGATTTGTTGGCAACCACCAAGCAAACCCTCAAGATTACTCATGGCAGAGCTTGTAGTATATCGGTATTGCAACACACATTCATTTGTATAACTGTATAAGCCC
>CAZARY010000294.1:0-1898 GCA_964487675.1 uncultured Clostridia bacterium
TATTTTTAGTTCCGTTGAAAATCCATTATTGCTGAGATATAATAACAAATGTGCTTTGATATTATTATAATTAATTCTATTATAACATGTAACACATATTTAAGCACAACCTGCCGTGTATTAAAAATTGGATTCTTTTATAGGTCCGCTCTTATGAAACACCGTTTTGGCAGGGTACGGCAAATTTAATTGTATCAATATCTGATAATTTGAAGGTGGGGTGTGAAATGAAATTAAAGCAGCTGGTAGATTCTATGGTGATCAAAAAGAGTAAAGGCAGCTTATATATTGACATTGCAGGTATTAAATACAATTCCAAAACTGTTGAAAAAGGGGATCTTTTTGTTTGTATAAGAGGCTATAATTTAGATGGTCACGATTTCCTAGCTGAAGCTTTAGAAAACGGAGCAACAGCCGTGATCTTAGAGAAATGGATGGATACGGGTGAAGCGACTGCCATACAAGTTTCAAATGCCAGAGAAGCTCTATCCATTCTTTCCACCCAATTCTATCACAATCCTTCCCAAAACTTTAAGCTTGTTGGGGTTACCGGTACAAATGGAAAAACCACGACAACTTACTTGATAGAGTCAATATTTAATGCCGCTGGCGAAAAAACAGGGGTGATTGGTACCCTGGGATACAAAATTGATGGAAAGGAGTACAAGAGTCACGTAACCACACCGGAATCATTGGAATTACAAAAAATTTTGGCGCAAATGATGGAGCAAGGTGTAAGTTGTGTAAGCATGGAGGTGAGTTCCCACGCGCTCAAACAAAAAAGAATCTTTGGATGTGATTTTAATGCTGCCGTCTTTACGAACTTATATCAGGACCACTTAGATTATCATGCCGACTTAGAAGATTATAGGGCTGCTAAAGGGCGGTTTTTCTCTTTCCTGGGTACGAGCTTTCAAAAAAGTAGTTTTCCCAAGGCAGCGATCATTAATATGGATGATGCCCATGCTGATTATATGATGCAGCAAGCCGCCGTTCAGGCTATTACATACGGTATAGAGAAAGACGCTGACGTAAAAGCACAAAATATTGAGATGTTTACAGATAAAAGCAACTTTACCATTGCAACCCCTTGGGGAAATGTTGATGTAACCTTAGACATCCCCGGGCGGTTTAGTATATACAACGCTTTGGCAGCATCCGCAGCGGCTTTGACACAAAATATAGATCTTCATGTTGTAAAAGAGGGGCTTGAACACATTAAAGGAATTCCAGGAAGGTTTGAAAATGTCCATACTGGGCGTGATTTTGCAGTCATAGTAGATTATGCCCATACTACAAATTCTTTGGAAAACATATTAAGTACGCTTAGAGAATTCGCCCCAGGGAGGATCGGAGTGGTTTTCGGTTGTGGCGGTGATAGGGATAGAACCAAAAGGCCGTCCATGGGCAGTGTTGCTGCAAAATATGGTGATATGCTTTTTATCACTTCCGATAACCCCAGAAGCGAAGACCCCGTAAAAATCATAGAGGATATCTTAGAAGGAATAGAAGAAAATCGTTCATATATAGTTGAACCCGATAGAAGAAAAGCAATTTCGGAAGCCGTGAATTGGGCAGAGGCAGATGACATTATTTTAATTGCCGGCAAGGGTCATGAAGCGCAGCAAGAATTTAAAGACAGAATAATCGAATTTGATGATAAAAAGGTTGTAAAGGAAGAGATTGGCAAGCTGCAAAAACAGTAGTTGAACAAGCTCTAGGCTTAAACCAACCCTTTAACAGATTGACAGAAAAATTATTTAAATAGAAATATTGATTTAAAATATTTAATGTTTTAAATGTTGGTTATTAATTAACACAAAGCTGTTACAAGGTTTGTATGCTGGTTTGTATGCTTAATTGCATGTTAAAAGGTTTGCAGTTGTTGAAAAAAAGTT
>CAZARY010000295.1:0-1888 GCA_964487675.1 uncultured Clostridia bacterium
CCGTTCTTCAGCCAGCCGTTGTTCAATTTGATTTTCTATCTCGTCCATTCTATTCATTTGACTAGGTAAGCTGGAACTTAGCAGCCGCAGCGTTTGATGTGTATCGCCATTGTCATTTCCCAGATCGGTGGATGAGGCAGCAAATTCAACGCCATCCATTGAATTCCCATCTTCACCATTCTCTAGTCCTGGTGTATTAGGGAGCTGTTCAGGATTAATGTCAGCTAATTTTATAATTTCTTCTTCTCGTTCAATGAGTTTTTCCATTTCTTCTTCCAATTCGCTGGTGCTTTCAGCTAAAACTTCTATTTCTTCGTCTTGGGTCGCTATTTTAGCCTCTAACTCGTCGATTTCATTTTGACTTTGGTGATAAAGCTGGGATTTTTCTTCTTTTAATTCTGCTGTTTCTTGATATTTTTCTTCGAAATGATGTCTTTCAGTCCGTAGGTCGGTATAGTGCCCCGCAAAAAAAATGCCTAGCAGTACTAGGGAGATACATACTATTTTCCCTATCTTGATTGCTGTTGGGGAAGCTTTGAAACCCTTGGCACTTTCTCCAGAATGAGGAATAACTGCAAAGGTTATACCGGCTTGTCTTTTGGATTTCTTTTTAGAACCGTCCAGCATCGCAACACCTCTCTATTATAAATGGTGTGTCTATAATAATTCTCCAGCTTGTTCAAATTTTCCTTTTTTTCATTTTAATAAAATTTTTGAATTCCTCTAAAGCACCTGGTAATAAGGGAAAAAAAGTAACAGTTCTCGATAGTTGTTTTTTGTAATTTCTAATTTAATTCATTTGGTTTTTATAGAATCCTTAGTTTATAAAACCTTTAATAGAGCACTTATAAAAAACCGGGCTCGTCTAAACGGGCGGAGATGAAATGATAGAAAATAAAGAGGATTTTGTTTGTGAAGTGAAGAATTTCCTTAGGAAGAATTTCCTTAGATCATAAAGTATTTGTTTAACATAAGTATGTTTGTATTTTTAGATTATTCATAATTTAAGAGGCGGTGAATAGAAATGGAGAATAATTTAAAACAGCAGTTGGCTGCTAAGCTGATCGAGGCAGAAGAGGATCTAAAACCGATTGAATCCCTGACAGGGACATATCCCCACATTACCATTGAGGATGCCTATGACATCCAAATGATCAATGAACAGAAAAAAGTACAGCGGGGAGAAAGAATCATTGGCCGGAAAATCGGGTTAACCGCAAAGGCTATGCAAGATATGTTCAATGTCCGGGAACCTGATTACGGCTTTATTACCGATCAGATGGTTCAGCATGAGGAAGTTTCCATCGAATTTGACAGCTTGATTCAACCGAAAATTGAAGCAGAGATGGGTTTTTTGCTGGAAAACGATTTAGCGGGCCCTGGTTTAACCAATTTAGATGTCATACAAGCTACCAGTGGTATTGTGCCGGTATTTGAGATCATCGACAGCCGAATCCAGAATTGGCAAATTAAAATTCAGGATACCATAGCCGATAATGCTTCTTGTGGTCGCGTAATTATGGGTTCCCAGGTTTCTCCGATAACGGACCTCAAAACGGCCGGTATGGTTCTGCGAAAAGACGGGGCAATTGAAGACACGGCAGCGGGTGCCGCAGTTATGGGTGAGCCGGCCCTGGCAGGGGCATGGCTGGGGAATAACCTGGCGGAATCCGCCAAGAAACTGCTGGCTGGCGAAGTGATTTTAGCCGGGGCGCTGACTGCGGCTAAGAACGTGGAAAGAGGCGATGTGTGGGAAGCAGAATTTAGCGGCATTGGTAACGTGAGAGCCAGATTTATTTAAGCTTTTAAAATTGAGTGCTGATCACATTTCAAGAAATTTCAGTTTACCTGCATACCATAAGCGACTTTGGATTTGCACGGGTTTGGC
>CAZARY010000296.1:0-1883 GCA_964487675.1 uncultured Clostridia bacterium
CACTGGCATGGGATTTCCACCGGTCGTCATCGGTTTGTTTGTATTTATTTTGTTTTCAAATGTTGGTCCCTTTGGGAGTCTAGACTGGCTGTTTACCCCTAGGGCGATGATCGTTGCCCAGTCGGTGATTTCTTTTCCTCTGGTAGCAGGGTTTACAATGACTGCTGTCATGGGTGTTGATCAAAACTTGTTATTGCAGTTAAGAGCCCTGGGTGCGACCAAGCGGCAGGCGCTTTGGGCTACCGTTAAAGAAGCGAGGCTGGGTGTTTTAGTATCCATTATTGCAGGTTTTGGGGCCATCGTCTCAGAAGTGGGCGCAGTGATGATGGTGGGTGGAAACATAGAAGGCAAGACAAGAGTTCTCACCACTGCTATTGTGTTAGAAACGCGGCAGGGAAATTTCGGGGTTGCCATGAGCTTTGGCATCATTCTTTTATTGATCACTTTTCTTGTGAATTTTACCATGCTGCATTTTCAGAAAAGGAAGTTGATTGGCCGTGACTAGACAACCGACATATAAGCTTCAAAATATTTCTAAATCTTATAGTGGAACCGCTGTGCTAAAAATTGATGATCTCGCCATACATGCAGGCGAAATTTTAGGTTTAGTCGGTCCCAGCGGTGCAGGGAAGAGCACATTGCTCAGGCTTTTAAACTTCGTAGAAACCACAGATACCGGCAAAATAACGTTTTTAGACAGTGATTATGATAAAAACCATTTGCCAGCACTGGAAGTCCGACGAAAAGTAACCACGGTGTTTCAAAGGCCATATTTAATGACCACTTCGGTGATGCAGAACATTGTTTATCCGCTAAAAATTAGAAACCGCAAAACGGATCAAAGCGCAGTGACAGAAATCATGGATAAACTGGGACTCAGCACGCTAAAAAATCAAAGAGCAGACAAACTGTCAGGCGGGGAAGCACAGCGGGTATCTTTAGCCAGGGCGCTAGTATTTCAACCCGAAGTGCTGCTCTTGGATGAGCCCACGTCCAACTTGGATCCTGCCAATGTAAAGATCATCGAAGATATGATAGCAGATTACAGTGAAAGCATTGGGGCTACAATTGTCATGGTAACGCATAATGTATTTCAAGCGAAGCGTCTTGCAGCTCGCGTTGGTCTTTTGTATAAAGGGGAATTAGCTGAAGTAAGTGACAAAGAAAAATTTTTCAATGAACCGGTACACACGATAACGAAGCAGTTCTTATCGGGAGAATTGGTATATTAGGACATGCGACCAGGGCATGTGATACGATTTTATCAAGGCAGGGCAGATAAAATCTGGTAAAAGCATAGATTATTGGAGGGTTAAAATGCGAATAGAAATAGTGAAAGATTATGATGCGCTTAGTCAAAAAGCGGCTTATTTGCTGTTTAGTCAAATTATGCTAAAACCAGACAGTGTGCTGGGATTGGCAACAGGTTCCACGCCAATCGGTACTTATAAAGAGCTCATTAGCATGTATCAAGCAGGTTTAGTGCGCTTTTCAGATACCGTGACTTTCAACCTCGACGAGTATTATGGGTTAAATGTGAATGACGAGCAAAGCTATCATTATTTCATGAAAACCAACCTTTTTAATCATATAGATATTAAAGAGGAGAATATACATATACCAAACGGAAAAGTAGGGGATGCGCGTGCGGAATGTCGGAGATATGAAAATCGTATTCAAGCAGCTGGTGGGATTGATCTTCAAATGCTAGGTGTCGGGCAAAACGGGCATATAGGTTTTAATGAACCCGATGATAGTTTTGAGGCACTGACGCATTTAGTAGCACTCGATGAAGACACAATAAAAGCAAATGCTAGATTTTTTAATTCCATAAATGAAGTACCAACAAAGGCGTTAACCATGGGCATCAAAACCATATTAGA
>CAZARY010000297.1:0-1867 GCA_964487675.1 uncultured Clostridia bacterium
CGCAGGTGTTGTATATAGCGAAGCTCGCGCGCATGGTGCCTTCGATACCAAAGTGGCGCATGAGGGGCTCGGCACAATGATGCCCGGTGCGTATAGCAATGCCCAGCTTGTCAAGGATCATCCCTACATCGTAAGCATGAACCCCGTTAAGATTGAAGGATACTGTTCCGCATCTATAATAAGAATTCCCATAGATGGTGAGGTCTTCTGTATGGTTTAACCGTTCCACTGCATATCTCAGAAGCTCTTTCTCGTAGGAAGCCACGTTCTCCATTCCAATATGCCACAAATAGTCTATGGCAACTGCCAGGCTGATCACCCCCGCGTAATTGCCGGTTCCTGCCTCAAATTTCAAGGGTAGTTTGGTATGAGTGGCTTTGTTAAAGCTAACCGAATCAATCATGCCGCCTCCGGTCTGATAGGGGGGCATGGCTTCCAGCCACTTTTCCTTGCCGTACAGTACGCCTATTCCTGTTCCCGCGTACATCTTATGACCGGAAAAGGCCAGAAAATCGCAATCAAGTTTCTGCACATCAATGGGAAAATGCTGCACTGCTTGTGCCCCGTCTATGAAAACGGGAATTTCCTTTTGATGTGCCACTTTAATGATATCTTTAACCGGGTTGACTACCCCGAGAACATTGGAGACATAGCTAACTGCAATGAGTTTGGTCTTATGACTTATTAAATCATGGAGGGTGTCAGTCAACAGTATTCCGTCATTGTCAATAGGTACAATTTTTAGGGAGGCCCCTTTACGTTCACACAAGACCTGCCAGGGAACGATATTGGAATGGTGTTCCATTTCGGTAATAATAATCTCGTCGCCTTCCTGGACGTAAATGCTGCCGAAGGATTGAGCCAGCAGGTTAATAGATTCGGTGGTGCCCCGGGTAAACACAACTTCGTTAACGGAAGGGGCATTAATGAAATCCTTCACGGTTTTGCGTGCATCTTCGTGAGCGGCACTTGCCTGCTCGCTCAGTAGGTGCGCTCCACGGTGGATGTTGCTATTAATGTTTTTGTAATACTCCATAATTTTATCCAGTACTACCAGGGGTTTCTGAGTGGTGGCGGCATTATCCAGATATACCAAGGGATTACCATAGACCTTTTTATTCAATATAGGAAATTCAGAGCGAATTTTATTAATATCAATCATGAAGATCTCTCCGAGCATCTTTAGTAAATTGTACCAATGAAAACCAGTTATCCTCATCTGTGAATATCTTCTGAACCTTTAAGCCTGCTGTTTTTGCCAGTTCATCAATATGCTCTTTGGTAAACTTGTGCGAGTTTTCCGTGTGAATGGTTTCTCCATTTTTGACGGTTATTTTTGTGGGGGAGTAGGGCGAAAAAGTTTCTATATCCTTCACGGCGCGCAAGTGCATCTCTACGCGGGCCTCCTTTTCGTTAAAAAAAGCGAGATGCTTGAAATAATTGGGGTCAAGATTTGTCCCCACCAGGCCGTTTACCACATTGAGAATATTATAGTTAAATTTAGCCGTGACGTTCCGGTGGTCATTGTATGCCCTAAACATCACGTCCCTATTTTTAATCATATCTATACCCAGTAAAAAAATATCGTCGGGGCGCATGTTTTTGCTTATGTTGGTACAAAATTGAGCCCCTTGTTCGCGGGTCAAATTTCCGATAGTACTGCCGAACATGCAAAAAATGTGCTTGCCTTTACCGGGGATTAATTCCACCTGTTTAACAAAATCAGCCAAAATACCGTGGATATCCAATCCGCAAAAGTTATCAAGGAGGGTCTCGGCCGATTCCTGGACAGCGCTTGAGCTGATATCAACAGGAAGGTAACGGATGGAATCCAGATTCTCCTCAGGGACAGACTGAAGGAGCAAAG
>CAZARY010000298.1:0-1867 GCA_964487675.1 uncultured Clostridia bacterium
ATGTGCGCAATGGTTTCTATTATGGTCTTGAGTATGACGATATATTTGATCTCAATCGGCAAGCAAGACAGTGGCTTGATCAACAAGCTAATCCGCGGATACATGGAACCACCAAAGAAGTTCCATTCCAGCGACTTCAGCAGGAAAAAAGCCATTTAAAGCCTTTTAGAGGGACAGCTACCTCACCTTTCATTTTAGGTGAGCGCCGGGCCACCCGTACTTCCCTTATCTCGGTAGATGGCAATCATTATTCGGTCCCATATCGTTATGCCCGCGGCAAAGTGCATTTCCGCCGCTATGAAAACCATCTAGAACTATTAGATAACAACCAGGTAATAGACACTATTGTCCTGCAGTATGGCAAAGGGCAGCGCTTTATTCGTGATGAACATTACCCGGAGCATCAGAAGCATAAGCACACCCCCAGTCATCCGTTGCAGGCTAAATTTGAAGCGCTGGCCCCTGAAGCGAAGTATTACCTGCAAAATTTAAATCGTAGCCGTGTGGGAAACCTGCGGGAGCAAATGAAAAACATAATTTCCCTATCGGAGCAATACTCCGAAGAAGCTTTTAGTCAGGCCATGCAAAGAGCCCACCAGTATAATGCTTTCGGTTACAATAAACTAAAAAACATTCTGGCACTTCAGGCCAAGGCACCGGGTAGTCTTCCCGAAAACAATAACTTAGAGGCGACTTTGCCTGCAGAATTTGATATTAACGTAGAGCAGCGTGATTTAGCTTATTATGCCGCGGAAGGGGGTGCACAATGAAGCGCACCATTCCTACTGCTGACCCTCATACCCTGGAGCAAAACCTAAAAACTTTAAAGTTAAAACATATCCGGGATACCCTGGATGATCTCAACGAACTGGCCTTGCAGGAAGAACCTTCATATCTGGATTTTTTGAGTTACCTGGTACAAGAAGAAATTGAAGGCAGAACAGAAACCCAAAGACAACGGCGGCTTAAAGCTGCTAAATTCCCTGCCTGGCACACCCTGGATGAGTTTGATTTTGCCTTCCAGAATTCAATAAGCCAGCAAAATATACGTGACTTGGCCAAGCTTGATTTTATTGAAGCCAGAGAAAACCTTTTATTTTTGGGCCCACCCGGGGTGGGGAAATCCCACCTGGCAGTTTCTTTAGGAATTGAAGCTGTGCAGTCGGGTTACCATGTTCTTTTTACCACCCTCGATGATCTGGTTGACCAAATGTATTCTTCCCTTGCTGACGGCAGCCTGTCCCGGCACATGAATAAATTGCTTAAAAACCAGCTAATCATTCTGGATGAGGTAGGCTACCTCAGCTTGGATAAAACAGCATCGGATCACCTGTTCCAGTTGATTACCAGGGCTTATGAGAAAGTATCTCTGATAATAACTAGCAATCTGGATTTCAGCCAGTGGGGAAAGCTTTTCGATAGCCCTAGCACTGCAGCAGCGGTGCTTGACCGCCTCCTTCATCACGCTCATGTTATTAAGCTGCAAGGTGAAAGCTATCGGGTTCGAAACCGACTAATCCCTCAACAAAAATTAAACCAAGGAAAGGAGGGGTAAATTAATTCCATTTTCTAGTTGCCTAATTTTCGTGGCCAAAAATGCGGAAATTCAAGTGGCCATTGACAGCATATTCTGTCAATAAAAATTATTTATTTGGGGAAAAGGCATGGTATTGCCTTTGAGGCGGTCTAATGATAAACTTGAGTAAGCTGTAGTACGGTAAGTGGGGTATACTTTTTTATAATAAGGTCATTGGCGGGTGAGTTACCGGAAGCCCGGCCTTGAGGAAACTGCGGGCATTGTGGGGGAGTTATTTATTGAAAAAATGCCCGGGGGTTTTTAATTTTTCATAAAATTAAGAGGAAATGT
>CAZARY010000299.1:0-1867 GCA_964487675.1 uncultured Clostridia bacterium
TTCTGGCTCTTGAATATTCATTGAATTAGCAATCACCTGACCAAGCTTCTCCATCCGGTTCACTTTTTCGTATAAACTTCCCAATTCTTCACGATAAACAATATGCTTTAAGGCCTCACAATTAAGCTCTAAAGTACTTTTTCTGTCTTCTTCAAAGAAAAACCTGGCATCAGAGAGCCGAGCGTTTAAAACCCTTTCATTGCCTTTCTTAACAATATCAATTCCCTGGTCATCTCCATTTCGAATCGCTATAAAGTGAGGTGAAAGGCCATCTGCTCTATTTTGATCCCACACTGCAAAGTATTTTTGATGGCTCTGCATGCAGGTAATAAGAATTTCTTCAGGTAGCTCCAAGTACTCTTCTGGGAAAGCGCCGACAAAAGCCAAAGGCCATTCTACCAGAAAGTTGACTTCTTCCAGTAGGTCCTCCGGCATCTCAGGATAACCTTCAATAGAAGCCGCTCTTTCATTCACCTGTTGTCTGATATTTTCTTTCCGCTCTTGGTGATCTACCATAACATAATTCTGCCTTAATTGCTCCTCGTAGTCTTGAGCATGCCCCAAGCAAATATTTGCATTCCCTAAAAATCGATGCCCCCGGGTGCTTACATCGGCATGTACATCACCAAAAGAAAATGGAATCTTTTTATCTTCCGCCATAGCCAAAATCCACCTGATTGGCCGAACAAATTTTTGTTGTTTTGACTTCCAAAACATTCTTACAGGCAGTTCCATAGAATCAATGGCTCGCTGAAAGATATCTGGAAGTAAATTGTAAGTATTATCGCCCTTGACTTCTTTGACGGCATAAACATGTTGTTTCCCTTCATCTTCCACTATTTGCAGCTCATCAACTGACACACCTTGGCCCCGGGCGAATCCATAGGCTGCTTTTGTGGGATTTCCCTCACCATCAAAGGCAATGTCAACAGATGGCCCCCGTTTTTTGCTTGTCACAGTTTCTTGTTTGTCTGATACATCTTCTATTTTGATAGCTAACCGTCTAGGCGTAGCCATTTTTTTAACAGCGCCATGCTTTATCCGATAAGACTCCAATTGCTGACAACATTTGCCTTTTAATTCATCCAAAAGACTGGGGACAAATCGAGCCGGTAATTCTTCCGTTCCTAATTCGAGTAATATGGTTTGACTCATGTTTGCACCTCCTGTGACTTCTCTGGTTTTAACAAAGGATAATTCATTTCTTCACGCTGCTTTAAAAATGTTTTTGCGCAAACACGTGCCAGTTCTCGCACCCTAGCGATATACCCAGTTCTTTCTGTCACGCTTATGGCCCCCCTGGCATCCAAAAGATTAAAAGTGTGGGAGCACTTTAAAATAAAATCATACCCAGGTAAAACAAGCTCATTGTTTAAAAGCCTTTTCGCTTCTTTTTCATAAAGATTAAATTGATCAAATAAAGTCGACACATCGGAAGCTTCAAATGAAAATAAAGAATGCTCGTATTCAGCCTGGTGAAACAACTCACCATAGGTGATTTCATCATTCCATTTAATATCAAAAACATTGTCCACCTCCTGAAGATACATGGCGATTCTTTCCAAACCATAAGTCAATTCACAGGAAACTTTATCCACATCTAGACTGCCTACTTGTTGGAAATAAGTAAATTGGGTGATTTCCATGCCGTCTAACCAAACTTCCCAACCCAGGCCCCAAGCGCCCAGGGTAGGAGATTCCCAATTGTCCTCCACAAAACGAATATCATGAAGTTTTGGTTCTATTCCCAGAGATTCTAGACTTCGAAGATACGTTTCCTGAATGTCATCCGGTGTAGGTTTTACAATAACCTGCAGCTGTAGATGTTGATATAAGCGGTTTGGATTTTCCCCATAGCGCCCATCTG
>CAZARY010000300.1:0-1845 GCA_964487675.1 uncultured Clostridia bacterium
GGGAAAAGAGAGAGGGATTGCCGTAGCTGCTCGCTCAAAGCGGCTAACGGTAATTGACCGTTAGCTTTTTTATTTGTATAAATGTATGCCCAATGCATTTTCTATAAGTGGTTTAATAAGTTCACTTTAATTTTACAGGATAGCATTTGGGAGGTGATACCATGTAAATAATAATAAGCTGGCCTATCTGTAGTGTTCTGTTTATTAAAACAAAATATTTTGGAATTAAAACGGAAAAATCACTACAATTTTCTGGTGTGGCAAATGCTGTCATTAAAAGCTTGATTAAAGACTTTTATATGACAAGACCAGTTGCTATTTTAATGTTTTGGAGGTGTCACTTATGGAATTTGGTATATTTTCTCTTTTGCCGCCCGTTTTAGCTATTGCTTTAACATTGATAACAAAAAATGTTTTCTTATCTCTTTTTGTGGGTATCTTTGTCGGCGCTATCATGCTGCACGATTTTAATCTTTTACTGGCAATTTTTGAGACGTTTAACACCTATATCATAGGAAATATCGCTGGAACTTGGAATGCCACTGTACTCACATATGGCGCACTATTTGGAGGTCTCATAGCTACATTACAAAAAACGGGAGGGGCCGAAGCTTTAGCTCAAGCTGCAGCTAGAAAAGTTGGGACTATTAAACAAACCCAATTGTATACCTGGTTGTTTGGCCTGGTAATCTTTTTTGATGACTATTTTAACGCTTTAACAGTGGGGAGCACTATGCGACCCGTTAATGACAGATTAAAAGTACCCCGAGAAAAACTAGCTTATATAATAGACTCTACCGCAGCACCCGTGTGTTTGCTTGTACCGGTTTCCACGTGGGTGGTTTTCGTCATGGGATTAATAGGTGATGAGTATCAACGGCTGGATTTAGACGTATCTCCTTATTTAGTATATTTAAACACGATTCCATATAATTTGTATTCCATCCTAGCATTTCTTTTAGTGCTTTTTATCATCATGTCCAAAATTGAGTTTGGCCCAATGGTTAAAGCTGAGCACAGGACTGCT
Organism: uncultured Clostridia bacterium; assembly: GCA_964487675.1. Classification (GTDB taxonomy): domain Bacteria; phylum Bacillota; class Natranaerobiia; order Natranaerobiales; family Natranaerobiaceae; genus CAZARY01. Next base: position 1,028 of record CAZARY010000300.1, read on the forward strand.
ACTACAGGGGAACTGTACGAACCGGATGCCAACCCACCTTCTTCAAAAGAAATCACAGAAATGGCACCAAAAGAAGGAACCACTCCAAGGATTGTCAACCTAGTATTACCCATTGTTATATTAATCGGGTTGATCTTCCCCTTCTTTTTATGGACTGGAGACTTCCCGGAAAATGATTTTGTCACCGCAGTTGGCGAAGCAGATGGAGGTATTTCCATAGCATTATCCGCTTTTATCGCCGGAGTCGTGGGTATAATCATGGGCATTTCTCAAGGAATTTTTAATGTTCGAGAAGCCGTAGAAAATTATATTGAAGGTATAAAAGGAATGGTTAATGTCTACCTGATCTTAATCCTCGCTTGGGGTATCGGCGATATTGCTGATGGTTTAGGCACAGGCCAATATGTAGCCGGTATAGCAGAAGCTGCTCTTCCCTACTGGCTGATCGGACCCTCATTAGTTATTACTGCAGGCATTATCGCCTTTACCATAGGTACATCATACGGAACTTTCGCGATTGGTCTGCCGATTGCTATACCCTTAGCTGCAGCCATGAACTTCCCTATTCCTGCGGCCATTGCTGCAATACTTGGTGGCGCAATATTCGGAGACCATTCTTCCCCCATTTCTGACACGACAATCTTATCATCAACAGGCAGCAGCTGCGATCACGTAGACCATGTGAGGACCCAATTACCATACGCTCTCCTGGCAGGCATCGTGGCAGTAATCGGATTTATTTTAGTGGGCTTACATGTACCAATATGGCTTATCATCCCATTAATGTTGGTGGTATTGTACCTAGGCGGCAAGCTAGC
>CAZARY010000301.1:0-1844 GCA_964487675.1 uncultured Clostridia bacterium
CGAAAGATTAACAGAAAATTATTTTCCGTAAAAGCATTACGGAAATTATCTGAAATAGTTCAAGGGGCCAGAAGTTTGATAATTTACCGGATGGTTCTGGGACAATCGTGCTAGGAAGAGCTATTGGATATCTTACAAGCGGCTCTGGACTCAGAAGATGTTTCTGAGGAAATACTGCAATATCGGAGCGATTTGTCACATAGGTAAAAGTTTGTAAATAGATAAAATAGTGAAAGCTTTTTGCTTGTGAAATATTCGCCCATTGAAAGCTTGAGGTGACTCCCGTGTCTTGTAAGTATAATTTTACAACAAAACTAGCAGAAACCCAAATGCTAAAGCAGTGCAGCGAGTTGAGTTTTATAGTGTTTTGTGAATAGAGCAACTCAAGCTTTAGCAAAATATCATTTATATCTTCCCCACCGATTGATTATTTTGAACTTTAAAAGATTAATTAACGATTGAATATTATAAACAATTTCAAAAGAAAATCTCCTTTGGTATGCCCCTTAGAGGGGCTATTTTACTTTAGCCCAAAAAAACTATTGAATAAAAACTGCTGAATGTCTTTTATTTTGGATAGTTTCATTCAATTTATGGGACAAAACTCCCAGATAAGAAAATTATTACTGATTTTTTAGACTAATATAAGTGCTCAAAATGTACCATAAATTGGAATTCAATAGGATTTACAAACGAATTGTAGAAATATTCAACAAGTGTTTAATGAAGCGCTTAATGGTAAGGTGATTTGATGGAGGTATCAATATCTGTTTATTTTTATACAAGCATTTAAGGAAGGTGATTGCATGAGTAACAACCCGCCCGGCTGTTTGGGTAGAATATTACAGTTGTTTGGTATTATGCCCGAGGTTGGTGAAGGAGAGCCTGAATTTCCATATAAGGTGAAGAAAAAGTTTTTGAGTGAATCTGAAAATTCTCTTTATAAAACGCTTACACAATGGAAGGAAGGGCAAGTACTGGTATTTCCTAAAGTTTCTCTCGGTGAGATCCTTTTTGTTAATCTTAATGACAGGAGTTCACGGACAAAATATTATAATAAGATAGATCGAAAAAACATTGATTTTTTAATCTGCGATATCAACACAATGAAGCCTGTATGTGGCGTTGATCTGGAAGGGTCTAGAAATAAACAAATGGAGGAGTTTGTTAAAAAAGTTTTTGAATCGGCAGGTTTGAATTATATTAAGTTTGAACAAAAAAAGCGCTATGATTTAAATGAAGTCAAAGAAAAGCTAGAACCGGCGCTTGTGGAATCCTCATATGCCAAAACTAATACGACTAATACCTTAAACACAAAAAAACAGGAAAGGGTAGAATCAAAGTTGGAAAACAATCCACCTATTTGCAAGAAATGTGGGACAACAATGGTGCTTAGAAAAGCTAAAAAAGGCGATATGAAAGGGGAAGAATTTTATGGGTGCCCCAACTTTCCGGACTGTAAAGAAATAGTGAGAAAGTAGTTTTAACTTTTCAAAATGGGTGGTTAAATGTCAATGAATCTTCTTAACTATTATGCAGAGTGTTTAAAATTTGAATCTTTCTTTGGACAAGAACTGACTAAAAAACAAGTTGATGATGGATGGTTTAATGCAGAAAGATTTATAACAGCAAAACCTAGATTGTATGATCATATTACACATAATATCAGTGAAAGTGAAGGTGTATATATAGGGTATCCCATTATCAATTTTAGAAAAGGGAAATACATTCCCTTATGTATCTGGGGATTTGATATGGAAAGTAGAAGCGTATACCCGCAAGAGGGGGTTGTATTTCATCAGGAAGTGATTAGACTGCTGGGGGATGAAATCGGGGAGATAGAG
>CAZARY010000302.1:0-1841 GCA_964487675.1 uncultured Clostridia bacterium
CCGCCACTAACTCATGACTAAAGTCACCGAGAATGCGTGGCGACTTATTCAAATTTTAGCCTGATATTCATAAGGAATACTGACAAAAGTTCCAGGTTGGTCAATTTTAACTAAATTATGCAGGGCAGAACGTAAAATATCTGTTTGGACTTTGACATCGTTTGGCTGTCCCACATTAGCACCCATTGGTACCAACGCATGCACTACCCTAGGAGCACCTTGCTGCTTAGCAACAGGAGGTAGTGAAGCTATAATAATAGTCGGTATTCCTGCTTCTTCAATTTTTCTCTGCACAACCACGGCAGAGCGATGACATGTTCCTCATCCAGCAGTAAGCACTGCTGCCCCAGCATTTACTTTTTTTAATTCATCGGCAATATCAGGGCCCACATAATTATTAAACGCTTCAAAATCTCCTCCTCCTCCCATAAATCCAATATGAATGTCAGTTGAACTTTTAATAAAACCTTCTTTAGACAGCTCTTTTAACCTATCAATGGGAAACATGCAGTTTATATCTTTTCTCACATCTTTATGATCATAACCGCCATGAGTAACCATCAGTCTGTCTGAATCAACGTCTCCTGGAATAACTCGATATGTATTATCACCTGCAACGTTAAAAGATTCTTGTTCTTTAAGATGAATTCCCGCTGCAGAGACCAGAGCAACTTCGGTATTTTTAAGATCTTTTGGCGGCTTTGACCATACCATAGGTGGTTCTTTAGGGACCGAAACTTCGGATTTAACATTTTTCCCTTTATTGAATAATTTATCCTTTAACATCCAAACAGCCCTATCTGCGTCTTCTTTGATCAAGCTATTCTCTGCTAGGATCTCTGAACCTTTGTCAGATTGACTTTCACTTTTACTTAATTCTACCATAGCATCCATATACTTATTACCAATAACAAGAGCACCTTTTTTTGCTGCATAAGTAACACCTACAACCGGGAAGTCTCTTTTACCTATCTCTTCAATATGTCTCGCAAAATCTATATGATTATTACCGTAACCTTCTGTCATCACTATGACCCCATCAGGTTTAACTTTTTCTACAATCATACCTACCCTTTTTGCTGTATATTCTTTTTCATTATTTGATTGTGGTGACCCTACAGCTATTACTCCACCAAAATATAATTCCTCGTCTTCATCTATTCTTTGAGTTAGAGGATCCCGGCAGTAATGTCTTGTAGTCTCTTTAGTTGAAGGAGCTACACAGGTCATAGCATGTATTGCTCCATCTTGCACCTCATTTGGACAAAGCATGACCGGTATATTGCCCATATCGACGACACTTTTACCACCTACGACTCCGCAAGGCTCAAGTGGTAAAATAACATTATCATGCATCCCACCCTGGCCCATCATCTCTTTGACTAATAATACGTTAGGTTTGTCTTTATATTCTTTAGGATCATTTTCCTCAACTAATCTTCCTTCATCTAGACTGCTATCTGTCAGTTCTTTTTTCATTACATTCCTAATATCCTGGATGATTTCATCTACTGCTCTGTGACATGCAGTTGGGCCATCCCTGGTCATGGAAATACCATCCTCGATGGTTATATCAATGTTTATGATCAAATCATCTTCATCAGGACATCCAGGTTTATTAAAGGCAATTTTATCGGTTAACTTGCCAGCTGTACTTCCAAACTCAGCTACCTGTTTTCCTCCCTGTTCTTTACCTGTCAAAACCACTACAACACCTTCTAATTCCATTGTAATACCAGTTCCTAAATGTTCTTCATTCTTTGTTTTAATTGGAATTACATCCATAATTGTATTTACCTCTGTATTTTCATTTTTAGTAGATAATACACGGATGTTGATGT
>CAZARY010000303.1:0-1832 GCA_964487675.1 uncultured Clostridia bacterium
TGTTTAGCACCAGTTACAGGCGATATCATAAGCCGGTTCATATGTGGAGAAAAACCAGAATTTGATTTAAACCTTTTTAACCTCACAAGATTTAACAATTAAAATAAATTAAATAATTTGGCTATTAAGTTAAATCAGAGAAGTAAATTAAAAGTGTGCTGGAATGCTTGAGCGAATATTTCTTTGCTCAAGATCCTTGAGAGGGGGGTGATAGGCGTTCCAATCAAAAATATTTGGTATCTGGTTGTATCTTTCAAAATTTTCTAGCGAAAGGAGGGCATGACAATGGCGTTTGATCTCTTTTTTGTAACCTTTCCCGTTATTTTAATCATTGTCTTGGTGTTGGCGCCTATCCCCAAAATTGGGGGGGGATGTTCGAATTGCTCTGTTACTCGCTGCGCTGTCCGTGATAATATTGGGTTTAATTTCCCCCGGAGGCGTTATTGTAGCTGCCATAGACGGCATCGACCGGTTGGCTTGGGTTATTGGTCTGGCGGTTTTTGGCAGTATTTATGCGCAATCGCAGGTTAAGCTGGGAACAATGGATACCGTATTAAATACCTTCCGAGCAATGTTTGGCCGAACACCTAAGGGGCTTGTCGCGGCTGTTATTTTGACCTTGGTACTGGCGGGATCCCTACTGGGCGATGCTATTGCAGCTTCAGCCGTTATAGGCGTTTTGGTCATCATGTCTTTGAAAGAACTACAGCTGGACGGCATGAGAATATCAGCCATCATTATGATGGGGGCTATTATCGGATCACTGATGCCGCCCATAACCCAGTCGGTCTTCTTGTCAAGTGCGCTCATCGGTCTAGAGGATGTGCAGAGTGCACTAAACATTGCTTACCTTACCATCGGAGGCGCCGTTATCCTAGCAATTATCTGGTGCAGCACGTTTGTTAAAATCAAAAAATTACCTGAAGAGCTGATCCCTGAACGCAGAACGAGTCAAATTTTGAAAGAAGAATGGAAAAGGCTTATACCATTGCTAATACTGGTAGTCATGGTAGTGGTTCGCTCCCTTTTTGATGCTGCAGAGATTCATATTCCTTTGCTGACAGATATCGTATTGGGGATAGATTCATTGTTTGTGGCTGTTTTTGGCGGCATTCCCATCCTTGGTGGTATTGCTTTCCGGGTGACCCAGGCGATTATAATTGCCATCATCGCAAGCTTTTTCTTTACCAACGTTCGCACTCGGACAGCGGAAACATTCAAAGACGGGCTGAAAAGTGTTTCAAAGACCGCCCAGATTCAAATATGCGCTGGCATTATGGTGGGAATGTTTTATGCAGGAGGCTTGATAGACCGGGTAGTAGGGCTGACGGAAGGGCTAGCAGCCGGAGCGGTTACTTTTGGTGGTGGAGGAGCACTGGCAATACTGGGTATGTTGACGGGCTCTCAAACAACTGCTCAAAATACTCTCGTTCCCCTTTTAGGGCCCATTTTTACAGAAACCTTTGACCTTTCTATGACCAGTGCAGTGATTGGGGCAAGCCATATTGCCTCTGGCGGCCAGTCTATGCCACCTGTCTGCCTTACGGCTTTTGTCATCGTAGGAATTGTCGGCGGCGTCATAAGTGAAAGGGTGGATCCGGTTAAAGTAATGATTTACTCCCTGCCGGTAACCATTTACTTGCTTTTAATAGGATTCCTAGCTTGGTTAGGATTTATCGGCTAACTCTTGTGATAGCTTATAAAGTCGACCGACTGCATTGATTAAAGCAGATATACAGTGAGGATGACAAAGTGGAGAACGGCAAAGAGTGTTCAAGCCAATTAGCTTTTGTTGTTAATTGAGTTGAACCGCACTTATAGAGAGCAGTGGG
>CAZARY010000304.1:0-1831 GCA_964487675.1 uncultured Clostridia bacterium
ACCGACCCCGACTTTATAGAATTGATACCAGAAATAGCGTTTAAAGTTGTGGTTTTACCAGCAGCATTCGCACCAAGTAAAGCAACAATCTCACCTTCTTCAACTTCTAATGAAACATTTTCCAGAGCTTGTAATTCTCCATAATATACGTTGATTTGATTAACTTTTAGCAACTTCTATCTCCTCCCCTAAATAAGCTTCAATTACCTTAGAGTCGTTTGCGACTTCAGATGGCGTGCCTTCACTTATTTTTTCACCGTAATTCAGAACGATAACTCTATCTGCCAGGTTCATAACACAAGCCATAATATGTTCTATTACGATGAGGGTCATATTAAGTTCACTTCTTATCCTTTCAATTGTCTTTAAGAAACTGCTAAATTCATTCGGCGTTAATCCAGCCATTACCTCATCTAAGAGCAAAAGCTTGGGCTCTGTTGCTAAAGCTTTTGCTAATTCAAGCCGGCGCCTTTCTGCCATGGTGAGCGCTTTTGCTGGCTCATCTTTCCTGTGTTCTAAATCCATCACCTGTAAGCATTCCAACGCTTTTTTCTTGCCAGTTTGTGTCATGTTTGTGTTAACAAAGCTTCCTATCATCGCATTCTCCAACACGTTCAAATTCATAAACGGTTTAACCACTTGAAAAGTTCTTGCTATGCCCATTTTGCATAGTTTATGAGGAGGAGTAACATCTGATATGTCTTGACCTTTAAAATAAATTTTGCCGCTGGTGGGCGGGTAAACACCGGCTACGGTATTAAATAACGTAGTCTTACCGGCCCCATTAGGACCGATCAATCCTAGTATTTCTTGCTCTTTTACCTCAAAAGTTACGTTATTTACAGCTTTTATGCCTCCAAAATGCTTACTCAAATTTTCCACTTGTAAAATACCCATTTTAACGCCCTCCTCACTACTCATCAGTCGAACCAGCAGTGCTTTCTGCCGGAGGACTGATTTTATTGAACAACTTTTTAACAAGTTCCGCAATATAAGGGAAAATTCCCTGGGGTATGAAAATAACTACAAGCATCAATATAATTCCTAATGTAGCTTCGTGGGCACCCCTGATATCCGCACCAAATTCGGCTCTAAGTATCTCTCCCAGGGGGACCAAAATAAGTCCACCTAATAACGGCCCCTGCCAGGTTCCCAGGCCACCTAAAGTACAGATAATCACCATTTGGGCAGAAACCATTACAAACATTACACTGTGGGGGTCAATATAAAAGTGGTACTGAGCATATAAACTGCCAGTAATAGATACGACAAATGCACTGATAAGCATAGCATAAAGCTTATATCTAGTTGTTGGCACGCCAACAGCCTCTGCTGCATCGTGATTTTCCCGGATGGCCTGCAGGTAGAAACCGAACTTGGAATTTTGTATTTTATAACTTAACCCAACTACAATTATTACTATCACTAAAAATATATAGTAATAATAAACTCGTTCACCAAAAGCTATGTTGATGAAACCTGGCTCGTATGGCACGCTGATTCCTTGTGCACCCCCTGTCAGGCCTCTCCAGTGCATTGCGTTCAACCGCAGAACTTCAGCAAATGCTATAGTCGCTAGGGTAAAGAAAGGTCCTCGCAGGCGAAGAGCTGGCAGGCTTATTATTAAAGCCGCGATCAAGGATATGGCTCCTCCTACAATCATCCCTAACCAGGGTGTAATACCAAAGTTGGCAAACAATATTGTGGATGTATAAGCGCCTATGCCAAAGAAAGCCGCATGACCTATGGAAACTTGTCCTGCGTATCCGCCAATCCAATTCCACGCGCTTGCCGCTATGATCCACAAAAAGGTCAAGGCCAACATATGGAC
>CAZARY010000305.1:0-1820 GCA_964487675.1 uncultured Clostridia bacterium
GACATATATCAAGAAGGAGATACTGTAGTTGACCTTGTGGAAACGCTAGGTGAGGAAAAAGAATTCAGCAAGGACAATATTGGACTATTTGACCTGCTGGATGAAGAAGATGGAAATTTTGTCGAGAATGACTGGAATAGTTTTATTGAAGAATTCAAAGAAGAATTTGATGAAGATTTTGATGAAGAGAGCATAGAAAAAATTACCAGCGATGTTATTGAAGATAATAAATACTATTCACATGAAAAAGTTGAAATAGGAGCAGATATAGAAGAATATGAAGAATACAGTGAAGATACGGACTATGAAAAAGACGAAGTAGTTCAGTATAATGATTCACTTTATTTTGCAGAAGATTATATTTCACAAGATGAAGAAGAAACTCAGAAACCAGATGATCCTTCTACTGACTGGGAAAAAATAGATGATGAACAGGAATTTAATTCTACAACAATTAAAGATAACGTAGTTATTATTGAGGGGAGCCTAAAAATGGAGGGAAATGTTACTGTGGAAGAATCACTGGTAATTGTTAGAGATAATATTGATTTTGGTGGCAGTCAAACCTTCGATTCTTCCCTTATTTTTGGTTTTAATCAAAGAGAGGGCGATGACACGGACGATTCAGACGTAACTGTTAGAGGCACACCTTCAACAGATATTGAAAGTCCACTCACCTCGGATATATATGAGCACTGGCCTCTGGTAAATGGCATACTTGAGGACCTTGAGAATCTGTATGGTTCAGAGGGTGTTATTCATTCCTGGCGGCCGGTAAATTAAGTAACAGAACTCATTTAACTGGTATTTCTCCGTAATTATATGAGGAGGATTTTCGTGAAGAAAATTTTGTTGATCACCTTATTAATTTTTACAACTTTATTCTTGCTTGCAGGCTGTGATAGTGTAAATCTCAGCGGTTCCTCGAGCAGCACAGGGGGCTCTGATGAATATTACAGCATGCTGGTTGAGGTTGTAGATGAAGAGGATGGCGAAGGTCTCGAGCAGGCAGCACTGGAGTTAGAAGGTCAGAGTGGTTATGGTGTGCAGTCTTCAAGTGATGAAGGTGTTTACGAAGTTTATGATCTCGATGGTTCGAAAGAGAGCTATACAATTTTGGTTGACAGATTCAACTATGAATCTGCAGAAAAAGCCTTCATTCCGGAAGAAGATTTATCATTACTGGTAGAACTAGAAATGACAGATGATGACGAACAGGAAGATGTTATAGATGACCCGAACATGATAGAAGTTGAAGTGGACGAAAATAACAGTGATCTGGAGATTAACGATACTTTTCATATTAGTCAGCACCCCATTACAAATAAGCAGTATGTTGAATTTTTGAACGATATGGATGATCTGGATGTCAGGGGAGAAGATGGGGAGCAGGAAGTGCTTTTTGATAACGGATCTGACACGTTTAAACTGATTGATCTGAACAGATATTTCAGCCAGATAGGTTACAATGGAGAAGAATTTTATCTGAGGGGTTGGTCTGATCCTTCAGGAAAAAGCATTGATGTAAGCAACTATCCCGTAATCGAGGTCACCTGGTATGGCGCAGTGGCCTATACCAACTGGCTCAGCGATCAGGAAGATATGGATGAGCTGTATGATCTGGCAGAATGGGAGTTAAAGGACGATGCTGATACCATGGAGGGATACAGGTTACCCATGGATAAAGAGTGGGAATATGCTGCCAGCGGAGGAAAAGATGGAAAAGATACAACTTATTCTGGCAGCGACGATGACCTTGACGAAGTGGCCTGGTACTGGGGGAATTCGGATGAAGATGGAAACACAGATTTAGTCGATGA
>CAZARY010000306.1:0-1818 GCA_964487675.1 uncultured Clostridia bacterium
TAGTATAGTGAAAAAAGTGTGCTAGTGAAAACACGGCATTTTTTGATTGTTTTTATAAATATCTCGAAATTGTTTAAAAATAGCTGATTTTTATACTTGAAAGTTAAATTTACATTAAATTTTCGCTTATGCCAATATGTATTCCCTATGTTTTACTTGACAAGGGTCATATTTAAAATTATGGTAGCTGATATAGAAATTTAGCAATTAATTGCCAAATCTCTTTTAGTTTTGTAGTTTTTTTTAAGTTTTTAGTCTAATTCTTAGTAAGGAGGGGTTTTATGAAAGCAGACAGTTTCTCGGGGAAGGCAGTCATAATCGTGATTGCTTTAATGATGGTTGGTGCAGGAGTTTTCGCCCATAGCCTGGCAAATGCTGATGAGGAAAACGAGGTATTATGGGAGCCCAAATTGCTCTTTGAAGGAGATTATGATGAAGTTGATGAACTGGCTTATTCTCCTGACGGGGAAACCGTAGCCCTGGGTGGAAGAGTACTTAAATTGTTCTCTGTTGAAGACCGGGAGATTTTTTTTAGTGATGAAGACGCTGAACTACAAGACCAACTGGAAACCAGCGGCATGGATTACTCACCGGATGGTTCCATGCTGGCCCTGGTAGGGGGCGGTAATGATGGAGTTTTTGATGCCGAAGATCTCACGGAGATACAGCCTATTGCCGGACACCAGTCTCATGTAGTGTTTGCGCCGAACGGTGAGCGATTGGCAACTGCCAGGTGGGAGCATGCTACTATCCGGATATGGGAAGCAGATAATGGTGGAGAGTTTGAAGAAGTAGCTGTTCATGAAGACGAAGCTCGCTATGTCAATGATATAGTCTTCTCCCCTGATGGCCAATATTTAGCAGCCGGTTTTTATGATGGCAAAGTGCTACTTTTTGACATGGAAAACCAGGAGTTAGTTTATACTCATGAGTTTGAAGAAAGTGGGGGGACTAATCCTTTGAGCTTTTCTCCCGATGGTACTTTGGCGGTAAAAGCTCCCGATATAGAAAATAAAATTTACTTTTTTAACCTGGCTAATGGTAATTTAGAAATGGATAGAGAGATGACCACTCATATAGGCATAGTGGACTCTATGGATTACTCCCCTGATGGTAGTTATTTTGCCTATGGAGCCATCGATAAGGTTGTAATCTATGATACAGATAATTGGACTGATCCTTTATATGAGTTGGAACACGACCGTCGGGTCAGGGATCTTTCTTTTTGTCCGGACAGCGAAAAGCTGGGAGTAGCTGATGATAATTTTTATTTGTATCAGGTGGTTCCCGATCTCCACACAGAGCGCCTTGCCGGTCTTGGCCGTTTTGCCACGGCGGTGGAAATCAGCAAAGAGTCTTTTGAAGATGAAGCTGAGGCGGTGGTCCTTGCCACGGGCCTGGACTTTCCCGATGCCTTAGCCGGGGTTCCCCTGGCCTATGCAAAGGGCGGACCTCTTCTTCTTACCCACTCGAATGAACTGCCCGATGAAACTGCAGATGAAATCGACCGCCTTCTGACAGAAGGTGACACTGTTTACGTCCTGGGCGGCGATGCTGCTGTTTCGGAAAAGGTGGCCGGTGAACTGGATGCTAAGAACTACGAAGTGGAACGGCTTGCTGGCCAAGGCCGCTTTGACACGGCAGTTAAAATAGCGGAAGAAGTAGCTGATAACCCCGCGGAAGTTTTTCTTACCACGGGCCTGGAATTTCCCGATGCGGTAGCTGCATCCGGCCCCGCTGCCATGAAAGGAGCACCCATTTTATTGACTCGCCCGGATGAACTCAGTGCAGATACCGAAGGCTATCTTGAAGATAACG
>CAZARY010000307.1:0-1793 GCA_964487675.1 uncultured Clostridia bacterium
TAACCACTGCTTCTGAAATGGAAGAAGCCGAAAGTGAAAGCAAGACTGCGTAAAACAGATAAAAAGGGGCAATATTGAAAAAAATCTGGATAAAATGCCAAATTTGCGTCTATTAACCTGTGAGATGGCACCTTTCATAAAACTGTTTGCTCAGCAGGGCTTTCATCCTCTATATTTTCAAGCAATTCATCCTCATCTTCAAATGCTTCTCCTTCTTCAATATCAAATGCTACAAGTTCTTTACCTAAAGACTTGCCCATAGCATTTTCTATTAATTTGAACATCTTTTCCATTCTCATTTGAAAGAATTCATAGAAATTATCAGTTTTTATAAGCTCAGGTTCGATTAAATGACTCCGCAAGATCTTATCTAGTCTATCTTCTGAGATGTCGGCTTCCTGTTGTATCTTGGGCAAATAATCTGAAGGTGCCCTCCCGCCTATTATCCGATTGGTACGCGCTGAAAGAGATGTTTTATTGATTACACTGTCATAATAGGCTTTGGGGACCCCTTGCTTAATGCACCACTTTCGCGGAAATATATGGTGTATGTCCACATTTTCTTCCCAAAAGTTAGTGTATTCAATGGGTTGACCTGACCGAAAATCCAGAGCCCCTTCTCTTTTTAATAAAGTATTAATTCCTTTATAAGCCGCAGACAGACGAGTACGTAAAGAGCTCAACCTTTCATTGGTAATAGCAGCATCTATAATAGTAGACGGCTGTGGGCCACCGTCTATCCATGCTGGCACTTCCACAAAATCTTTGGCAAAACGGGTTTCAATAGCAGAACCGTAAAGCTCACCAAAAACTCCACACCAATACCAGTTAGCCAGTTTTTTTCGCACACCTTCTTCTTCCCAGCGATCCCCTAAGTGAGCCAGTATAGCCGCTAGCGGTACCAGTTGGGTCTGATAGGGGACATCTTTAAACCAAAAGATTTTTTGTAAAGTCAAAAATTTAGCTGCTTTTATAAAACACTGTTCTACCAAATCGGCATATCTCTTGTAAGATGTCAGAGGCAAATTTAATATAGTTTTACGGGTGCAGCTGACAGGAGGCAGTTCTTTTGGATTAGTAACACCCGCTGCTTTCTGTGCTTCCCTTTCCTCTTGTGTATGAATTAGAGAGACCGCTTGCAAAAAGTCTGTACTTTGGATATTCTTAAGAATATTGTACTTGGCCAATCGAGTAAGGCGACCTTCTTTCCCTTCTCTGGGGATCCCAAGCCAGTCTTCTCGCAAATTAAAATTATCGGCTGCAAAAATGGCTGTCAGCAATTCAAAAGCATCTAATTTCTTCCCTCCAGTGTTAACTTTTTCAAAAACCAAACACACCGCTTCTTTGGTTGTTTCCTTCTTAAGAGTGATTAAAGGGACCTGGTACTTTCGGAATGCTTCAATAATTTGTTCCTGGAATTGTTGGAAAAACTTAATTTTGTCCTTATCGTAGTTCCAATAGCTAAAGTAACCGTTTTGCCAGGAATAAAAGTCAAACAATTGGTTCACCGGAAACATAGAAGCTTCATATTCTAAATCTGGTGTAGATAAATCCCAAATAACTTCTCTGCCAAAATCCCTGGTAACTTTCTTATCTGCTGGCAATCCAATTATCGCATCCTCTTGATCAACTTCCGGATCCAAAGCTTTTTCCATATCTATATAGTACCAGCGAAGTACTTTACGACGCTGTTCATTGATAGTCTCTACAGGCTTATGTAATATACAGGCCTGGTAAAGCGATGTGATCCGCTGTTGGCCGTCAAGTATAAGGCGTTCCGGGTGATTATTAAC
>CAZARY010000308.1:0-1780 GCA_964487675.1 uncultured Clostridia bacterium
ATTTAACGGGCGATAATGTAAGGAAAAATCTTTTTCATCTGCAATATGATCGAGTACATCTATACTAAAACCACGTTGGAAATTACCTTCCTTATAATGAATTGGAGGGCTGTCCGGGAAGTATCCAACATTGAGTATGACATTTTCTGATTCTTTTGGTGCTGCTGTTACAACAATTGATAAGAAGAACAAGGCAACAAAGATAACCAAAAAACAAATAAATTTTTTGGACATTGGCACTCCCCTCCCCTACAATCATAAACTCCCGTTGTCTTTGGTGGCTCTCGAGTGCGTTTTTCAAAGCTAATTCCTATTCACTAAAAATTATAAGAGAAATTGTACGCTCTGGCAATACAAGCTCTGCTTTGGGTCACAATTTTTGTATGGACCCTTGCTTGTCCTGGAGTATGTGGTTACTCGCACCGGAATTATTTGAACACTTTGAACACTGTTGTGATAGCTTGAGGACAGTATTTGTCTTTATAAAGTTAGAAATAGAAGCATATAAGATAATTTGCAGGATTTTTTGACTTGCCCCGAGAAATCTTTATAGGGCATAGTACAAGTATTCTCTATTCTCGTATAAGCAAACGATCAAAAAGTATATATAAGTATACAGAAAAATATACAGAAAAAACTATAAGAAAGGAGCGATTTGATGTCCTCTAAAATTTTCAGTTGGAATGATCTTTTTGATTTCAGTAAAGCATTATTTCGCACATTGGGTTTGGAAGAGGAAGGTGCTAAAATTGTGAGCCATATACTTTTGGAGGCCAATTTTAGGGGTATTGATTCTCACGGCATAGCCCGGATCCCAATCTATGCTAAACGCTTAAATAAGGGGTTAATCAATCCCCACCCAGAATTAAAGGTCATTAAAGAAACGTCTGCCACAACCAAAATCGATGCAGATAACGGCATGGGGCACATAGCCGGAGAAAAAGCCATCCATTCCTGCATTGAAAAGGCAAAAAGCGTAGGCGTTGGCCTTGCATCAGTGACGCATTCCAACCATTTTGGCATAAATGCTTATTATGCAATGAAAGCTTCTCAAGCTGGTTATATTGGCGTGGCTATGACAAATACCTCCCCATTGATGGCGCCATTTGGAGGAAAAGACCGGGTTTTAGGCTCTAATCCGATGGCAATAGCGATCCCCAACCAGGAATATCCAGATGTTGTTTTGGATATGGCCACTACGAATGTGGCTCGGGGAAAATTGGAGCAAGCTTTGCAAAAAGGAGATAATATCCCGGAAGGCTGGGCTATCGATAAAGATGGAAAAGTAACAGTTGATCCGGAAAAGGGGCTTAAAGGTGCCCTCATGCCAGTCGGCGGGCCTAAAGGGTATGGGCTATCTTTGATAGTCGATGTGTTTAGCGGGGTGCTTTCTGGTGCTGAGTTTGGCCAAAATGTAGGATCTTTATTTGGAGACTTAGAACATCCTCAAAAACTCGGACACTTTTTTGCCGTAGTTGATATTGAGGTGTTTATGAATCGATACACTTTCTTGGATCGAATGGCGCAGCTTTCTAAAAATATTAAAGGTTCTGCTAAAGCGGAGGGCTTTTCAGAGATTTATCTTCCTGGAGAAATTGAAGCCAACAAATATAAAAAGAACGTAGAAAAAGGCGTGGAAATTAATGAGAGCGTGATAAATGAGCTCAATGAGTTGAGCGACAAACTAGGAATGAATTTGAAATTCTGATTATCAAGTTAAATCAAGGGAGCAAATTATATGTGTGCTGCGATGCTTGAGCGAATACTTCTTTGCTCTAGA
>CAZARY010000309.1:0-1772 GCA_964487675.1 uncultured Clostridia bacterium
ATCTGGCCACGGCCCAGGTGCCTCAGTATTTAACTCACTTTATCACTGAATTTACCGAGAGTCCCATTGTATTTCTATTCCTTTTAAATGTGATGTTATTCATTGTGGGAACTGTGATAGATCTGACACCTGCTTTGTTTCTGCTTGTTCCGATATTACTGCCGGTCAGCAATCAATTTGGAATTGATCCAGTTCATTTTGGTGTGATTATGGTTGCCAATCTTTCGGTGGGCTTGATAACCCCTCCAGTTGGGACTGTCCTTTATGTGGGGACTTCAATAGGAAATATTTCTTTAGAGCGGCTTGTTAAAGCACTTGTGCCGATGTATTTAATTGTTTTTGCCGTGGTGCTTTTAATTACTTATGTAACTCCTGCGGTGATGTGGTTGCCCACAATTCTCGGCTAAAACGACTTGAAGTAAATACTTTTGAGCTAAGTCTGCTTAGTTACAGCGTAAACATATAAATAAAACAGGTGGATTAAATTTATATTGGGGGGAGTTTAAATGTCCGAGGTAGTGGATGAACTGCTGATGATACCCGGCCCTACCGATATTTCCGGGGAAGTACTTAAAGAAATGTCCTCCAAAACCGTAGCTCATTATGGGGAAGAGTGGACAGAATATTATAATGAGACCAGATCTTTAATTAAAGATATTTTGCACACTGATAATGAGCTATTTCTTTTTGTGGGGTCCGGTCATGCTGCCATCGATGCGTCTCTGGGTAGCCTTATGGAAGATGGAGATGAAGTGCTGGTTTTAAGCAACGGAATTTTTGGTGATAAGCTGGCTCGTATATCGAGGCTGCACAAAGCCGAAGTTACTGTGTTAGAAAAAGAATGGGGAAAAGCCTTTGACCCTGAACGGGTGGATGATTTTTTGGACAAAAGCCTGACGGAATACAGGGCGATGCTGATGGTTGATGTTGAGACTTCAACAGGTGTCAGGAATCCTGTTAAAGAGCTGGCAGAAGTTGCTCAAAAGCATGACCTGATTTCATTTGTTGATGGAGTTTGTTCTATTGGTATTGAGGAATTTTATATGGATGAATGGAACGTGGATATCTGCGTAACCGCCTCTCAAAAAGGCCTTGGTGCTCCTCCGGGGTTGGCCATGATATGTCTTAATGATAGGGTCTGGCAAAAGATTGAATCCCGCAGTAGTGAAATACGGGGATGGTACCTTAATTTAAATATTATGAAGGAATTTGCAGAAAAACAGCAGGGATGGCAGCCCTACGGTATTACTATGGCTGTTCACAATGTCATGGCCCTTAAAAAAGCTCTTGAGCTGATCAAAGAGGAAGGCTTAAAAAATCGTATTGAAAGACATAGAGAGTCAGCGGAATTTTTGCGAAGAAAAGTTCGAGAAATGGGTTTAGAGGTACTGGCTAATAATGAATACGCCTGTAACGCTGTTACAGCAATTAAGAACCCCAACGGTTTAGATTCGTCATATATAATTGATAGCTTAGAGGAGAAAAATATAAGAATAGGTAATGGCCTGGGAGAACTGGCCGGGGATTATATTAGAGTTGGTCATATGAATCAGGGGGCAGCAAAAATAAATCTTTACCCTGTAGTTTCCACAATTAAGGAAGTCATAGAAGAAAAAGAGAATCTGAAAAAAATGAATAAATGAAAAAATCTGTTTGATTAATACAACAGGAGGTTTGAATTATTATGTCCTATCGATTTTTTGTAGCTTCGCGATCCTACGGCAAATACAGCCCCGAAACCAGAGAATTTTTACAGGAGGAAGGTTGTGAGC
>CAZARY010000310.1:0-1768 GCA_964487675.1 uncultured Clostridia bacterium
AAAAAAGAGGGCAGAACTGTCTTGTTTGTTAGTCATAATATGGCGGCCATAAAATCTCTTTGTTCTAAAGCTGTGGTTTTAGAAAATGGAAAAGTCATAACTATTTCAGAAGCAGAAATAGCAGTAAGCAGGTATTTAAAAGGAGATTCTGAAACACAAAACCGAAAGGTTTTTGATGAAAGATACGATAATGAAGAGTGGTCGTTGAAAGAAATATTTGTAAAAGCTAAAAACAAACAAATATCAGAACCTATTAACGAAAATGATGAGGTTGAATTACATACATATATTAATATAGAAAGTGAAACACCAGAAAGGTATCATATTACATACCATTTATACAATGAATTGGGAGAAGCAATGTTTTCTTTTTCTCATAATTACAATAAAAAGCGTAATAAAATGGTACTAAAAAAAGGTTTAAACCATTTAATTTGCAATTTTCCATCCCAGTTTTTTCAATCCGGCAGTTTTTATCTGAGTTTATTCATTGTAGCAGATAGAAAAAAATCTATTTTTAACGAAAGGGATATACTTAGCTTCGATGTAATTGATGGAGCAAGAGATTTAGGTGTATATATGGGCAGGGAGCCTGGTCACATTAAACCAATTTTTGAATGGCAGCATTTTAATAAATAATTTAACTTAATGAAACATAACCTTTCGCCAATTTACGTTACCCGTCCCTTCCTCCCTCCACTGGAAGAATTCCAACCTTATCTGGAACAGATTTGGGAAACCCGGCAGTTGACCAATAACGGCCCCTTTCATCAGCAATTAGAAGAAGAGCTTTGTAGGTACTTAGGTGTTAAACATGTTTCATTGTTTGCAAATGCTACTTTAGCACTTGTTACTGCATTGCAGGCATTAAAAATAAAGGGAGAGGTTATTACCACACCGTTCAGTTTTGTTGCTACAACTCATGCGCTGTGGTGGAATAATATCAAGCCGGTATTTGCAGATATTGAACCTGAAACTTATACCCTTGATGCAGATAAAATTGAAGCAGCCATTACACCACAGACAACTGCTATACTTCCTGTGCATGTATATGGCAATCCCTGCAAAGTTGAAAGGATAGAAGAAATAGCCAAACGTTACGGGTTGAAGGTGTTGTATGATGCTGCTCACACTTTTGGGGCAAAACTTAAAGGACGCTCTTTATGTGATTTTGGCGATATGGCTGTTTTGAGCTTTCATGCCACCAAAGTGTTCAACACTTTTGAAGGTGGCGCTATTGTTTGCCACAGCAAAGAGATGAAAGAACATATTGATAATCTTAAAAACTTTGGTTTTCAGGGGGAAACCACAGTAGTGACTCCGGGCATCAACGCCAAAATGAATGAAATGCAGGCTGCCATTGGTTTGCTGCAATTAAAGCATGTTGATAAACTTATTGAGGAACGAAAAATAATTGCTGATAAATATAGAGAGCATTTTAAAGATATTTCCGGTATTAACTTTATCACTTATTTAATAGATATGCATCATTGTTATAGCTATTTTCCTATATTTGTAAAAAAAGAAAAATACGGTTTAGCCCGTGATGCACTTTATGAAAAACTAAAGGAAAATAATATTTTTGGCAGAAGATATTTTTATCCTTTAATTAGCCAGTTTCCTACATACAGGGCATTGGAATCAGCCCTGCCCGGCAAAATGCCGGTAGCAGAAAGTATAACGAAAGAGGTGATTTGTTTGCCGATTTACCCATATATGGACGAAAGCATTGTTAAACATATTGTAAAGATAACAGAAAAATGAGCCA
>CAZARY010000311.1:0-1766 GCA_964487675.1 uncultured Clostridia bacterium
ATTCAAAGACATCCGTGGAATAAACAAATAAATAATTTGCTAAATAAATAATTTGAATGATTAGGTTTTAATTTGCAGGATTATGTTTAAAAAGGTAGAAATATAATCATAAGAAAAACAAAACAGTGTTCCTTTATAAGGAACACTTTGTTTTATAAAAAGAGTTATCAAGTATTTATATATTTTTCATCATTTCACTGATTTTAATTGGAGGTGATGTGGCCAAAATAATTTGACCGTACAATGTTTTGATCGCTCGTTTAGACCTATCTTATTGAAAGGAGGGCGCGAATCATCATGGATGAAGAAAGACAGGCTCAATCAGAAAGAAAACAGTTTAAAGAAGACCCAAGGTATAAGCAGTGTAATAAAGAGGCTTTAATAATGCTTGGTTTGGGTGTGGCTAATTTAATTTGGTGGTTTGCATGGGGATATGGTCTGGGTTTAAGAGATCCGGCTGAATACTCATATGTGATGGGATTTCCGCTGTGGTTTTTCATGAGCTGTATTGTTGGAGGGATATTATTTGTCGTTTTAACAATAATAATTGTAAACAAGTACTTTGTTGACATGCCCCTCGATAGACTTGATGAAGAAGAGGCAAAAAAGTACGAGGAGGGGATAAACAATGACCGTTGAGGGATCCCAGTGGCTGTATGAAATAAGATGGGATGTGCTTATCCCGATAATTCTCTATTTTGTGCTGGTATTATTTCTGGGTATATACAGCATGAGATTTGTTAGAAAAGCAACAAAAAGAGAGGGTAGGGGATTTTTAGCGGAATATTTAATGAGTGACAGAACCCTGGGCCCTTTTGTATTGGCTATGACCCTCGTTGCTACATACTTGAGTGCTGGCAGCTTTATTGGAGGTCCGGGCACTGCCTATACTTTTGGATTAGCCTGGGTGTTTCTTGCCATGGCCCAGATGCCTACGGGTTATTTCACCCTGGGCGTATTAGGCAAAAAATTTGCCATAATAGCGAGAAAAATTGATGCCGTAACGGTTACTGATTTTCTAGTTGCCCGCTATCAAAACCGGTTTCTAATTGTTCTGGTTTCTATAGCCGTGGTATTTTTTATCTCGGCAGCTATGACGGCGCAAATTATTGGTGCGACAAGACTTTTGGAAGGGGCTTTAAATATTCCCTATCGGGTGGGCCTGGTCTTTTTTGCCGTAGCCATATTAGTTTATGTTATTATTGGCGGCTTTAGGGCCGTGGCTTATTCGGATACTTTGCAGGGCGTTGTAATGACGGTTGGTGTTTTAGCAGTCATAGTGGCGGCCATTGTGTCAGGGGGCGGCATATCCAATATCGTTCAAGAAATGAGAGAAGTTGATCCAGGCATGGTAACCCCATCAAGCCCGGACCCGGAATTCATGACTGTAGCCTTTGTGACTTCATTTTGGGTGCTTGTTGGGTTTTCCATCATTGGCCTTCCCCAGGTGGCCACACGGTGTATGAGTTATCGAGACAGCAAAAGCCTAAAAAATGGAATTATCTACGGCACCGTGGTGGCAATGATTTTATTATTGGGGATGCACCTGCTCGGTGCTTTTGGCGTCGTACTGGTTCCAGGCATAGAGGCGGCTGATACCGTGGTTCCGCAGTTGACCACCCATTTGTTTCCGAACTGGGTGGCGGGCTTAATCTTGGCCGGCCCTCTGGCTGCTGTGATGTCTTCGGTAGATTCGCAGTTGTTGATCGGTCTGGGCGCTATTGTGAATGATATATACTTGAATATTGTCAACCCCAAGGCTAAGC
>CAZARY010000312.1:0-1750 GCA_964487675.1 uncultured Clostridia bacterium
AAACCACTTCTAGCGTGAAGGCGCTTCCAATTTAAGAAGGCGATCTTGGAATCGCCCGGAATGAAATTAGAGGGGGTGTATGAGATGATTCAGGTTAAAGTAAAGGGGATCGGAACGTCACAAAACGGGGATAGTTATGCAGTCCTCCTATCTGACATAGAAGAAACTAAAATACTTCCTATCGTTGTGGGATCATTTGAAGCCCAGGGTATTATCTCGGCACTCAAAGGGCAGGCACCACCTCGACCGATGACATATGATTTAACCAAATCTATGTGTGACAGACTTGGTGCAGAGATTGATAAGATCATCATTACGGATGTAAAAGATGATATATTTTACGCTAATATTTATATGAATCAGGGGAAGAAAAAGACATTTGAATTGGATTCTAGACCTAGTGATGCCATCGCTATGGCGCTAAGGTTTGAAGCACCCATTTTTATAAATTATCAGTTGATTGAATTTACCTGCGATTATGAAGATTTGATTGATGAAGCGGAAGAAGAATAGATAGTGCATGAATTTAAAAAACCCCCTGATTTGATCAACAATAAATCACGGGGGTTTCTTATTTTCAATATGGCTAATAAAGGCTGATGCGAATCGGATCTTAAATGATACTTATGAGCGCTTGGTAAACCAGGGACGGAGTGTACCAAATTTGCTTGAAAGGGCCGATCCCAGGGAAAAGCATGCCAATATCAGCCAGATGAGTGCGCCTAAGAGGGGGATCCTTAACAACAGCCAAAAAACAAAGACTCCCAATAATACATGCAGCACCGGGGAAGTCTCAAGTTTGAAGGCCCCGGCTAATTTTTTGCCTGCTTGGGTGGCAACGCCAAAATAACCGAAAATTCCGGTGAGCAGATAGGCTAGAGGTATAAGTGGAATTAAAGGAATGCCAACTATACTGATCAAAAAAATTAAAAGCGCAAAGGGCAGAACGACAAGTGCAGCTAACCCCGTTAATCCGCTCATCAGTAGATTATTTTCCAAGTAGTCTCCCATATTTTCCACCTGTTTCGGCAGTAATACTGTAACCAGCACTGCTAAAGCAGCAAAGCCAAGGAGGCTCAGTATTCTAAAAGTTAACGAAAAAATAGGACTGATCAGCCCTCGGTCAAAAGCATGGGACATGCCTCGCCCCATATGACCCAATCCCATACCGCTTTCAAGGGACACCATGTCGCCCTGGATAACCCCTTGACTGCCCCGAGCAATTGTGCCGCTAAGGGAAACCGCGTCCCCCCAAATTTCGCCATTGACAGTGATATTGCCGGCAAAACAGACTACGTCACCTTCAACAATGCCATCGATTAACGCATGGCCATTAAATAAAACCAAATCGCCTGTCACCCTTTCATGGCTTTCTATGTGTCGGTCGCCGGAAAACTGGACGATTTCACCGTGGCTCAAGGTCTCTTCTGCTCCAACGTTGGGTACAAAAAACACGAAAAAAATCAAAATCATTAAGGTGAAGCTCAGTGCACAGCGTTTCATCGGGTCTCCCCCCCCTTTACCAGATTAAACGTTCTCTGTAAAATATTTCTTATCTTTTTTCATTATACCATTTTTCAAATGAAAAGACATGTGAGCAATTATATAAATTCAATTTTTATGGTATCATAATAATTGAAGCAGCACTAGAGAGGAGGGAATAAAGTGGAACCCACACAAATTTTAATCCTGTTGGGCCTATTAGTTGCGGTGGTTATTGTATTAAAAATATTGAAGGCCACGTTAAAAT
>CAZARY010000313.1:0-1736 GCA_964487675.1 uncultured Clostridia bacterium
TATTCTTCTTCTTCGTCATATTCAGTGATCTTAAATATAACGTCTTCCCCAAACTCTTCCTCATCATCCTAAGGGTTAACATCGAATGTAGCGTTGAAGTTATACCGATTCTCTTTTCGAGTAGCATTCACCACTAAATCAAAGCTAGATCGGTTAGTCCTATGTTCAATACTGTATCCGATTGTTCTGATCTTTTCCTCAGTCCCGTTCAAATTAATGGTCATATTCTCAAATCTTGTTGCTTCCGTCCCGCTCACATGGATTATCGTTTCATCTGCCCTCTCGTCATAATCTACAATCAACCTAGGTATATCTACCCCTGGTGGGTCAGGTGTTTCGATACACCCTAAGGAAGATACAATTAATATGAGGATAAAGATTACCGAAAGATGTCTTTTCATCAACGTATTATCATAATAGGGTTTAATTAAACTTTAGCTTTTCTGACTGTTTGTTGGATGATGGATATACAAATAGCGGACCCTCGGGGATTCGAACCCCAGTCCTCGGCTCCGAAAGCCGAAAGGATATCCAAACTACCCTAAGGGCCCTGAACGAGCTACGACGAGTGAAGGACCTTAGGGATATTTGGAACTTTTTGTTCCGATACAACCCTAAGGGGCCATAGTGGACGTCACTAAATAAATATACTTTGAACTAAATTATTTTCTGATACCGGACTTTTTCAATCAGACTGAAAAAGGCTTAGTTATTATTATCCTTTGCCCTTTTTAGGGTTTTTCAATGATGAAGAAGTTCGAGGAAGACTATACCTAATATAATGCCAGAAAGTATACCCATGATCGCATAATGCCCTTTCATTTTCCGATGTGCATCTGGAATCAGTTCATCGAAGACGATGTATAACATCGCGCCGGCAGCGAAACCAAAAGCAATAGACGATGTAAGATCAGAAACTTCGCCTAAAAAGCCGCCTATCAAAGCACCTATGCCCATGGGAATTCCTGCCAATGCAGTAACCAACGTTACTTTAGAGCCCTTTACACCTCCAACACTCATCGCGGCACCGACTGCCATCCCTTCAGGGAAGTTATGTAGAGCCATCAAAAAGGCTAGTAAAATTCCTGCCTCAAAACTCTCGACGAATGTCACCCCGATAGCTACCCCCTCAGGTAAGTTATGCATCGCAATCCCTAAGCTCAAAAGAATTCCTGTCTTGAGATGTCTACCTCGCTCTTCGTCCCCATCGATGACCATGGAAAAATGTCTGTGAGGAAACTTTATGTCTAAAATACCTATTATTCCTATTCCCAATAAGATTCCAAATGTTGCGCTCCAAATAGTACCATCTTCGATAGCATGAGGTATTAATTCGTGAAAAGTTATAGCGACCATCACACCTGCGGAGAAACCTAGGAGAATGCTTAATATTCTATTACTTATCGTCTTGACTAAAACAACAGACAAACCTCCAGCAGTAGTTCCGATCACACCGCTGAGTAGGCCTATCAAAGCTATTGTGGTCAGTGCTGTTTCCATCTTGAGAAGCTTTAGGAATACCTAAAATATAAACATTTTCCTGTCGCTCTAAAAATAATTGGGCCGATACCCTTACTTTAAATAGCACATTTGGCATGAAGATATAAATGGGACTTTCATGTCTACTCATGACAAGTTATTAAGTTCGATAGTCGTTGTAGTTCTAATTTTCTCGACAGTTTTTCTAAGTGGCTGCACTGAGGAACATGAAGGTCAAGTAGGAATTCCAGGAGATG
>CAZARY010000314.1:0-1718 GCA_964487675.1 uncultured Clostridia bacterium
ATGCATGAGTTTCAGCGTTTAAATATATTACCTATATTGAATTTTCCTTAAAAATTAATATATTTTGGATTAGGGAAGGAAACTATAGGAACTTGTTGTTTATATGTTGAAAATATAGCTAAAATAATATAAAGGAAGCTAGTTTAATTTAGATTTATGAAGGATGGAGAAAAGAACAGAAGGCAGGTTTTGATAGCTAACGGTGTTGTTGAAAAGAATGGTAATTTTTTGATGGTTAAAAGGCAGAGGGAATGGGACAATCAATCACATGGTAAATGGGAGATACCTGGTGGTAAGGTAGATTTTGGTGAGCATCCTAAACAAACGGTTGTTAGAGAGGTTAAAGAGGAAACAGGTTTTGAGGT
Source organism: uncultured Clostridia bacterium (assembly GCA_964487675.1). Taxonomy (GTDB): domain Bacteria; phylum Bacillota; class Natranaerobiia; order Natranaerobiales; family Natranaerobiaceae; genus CAZARY01. The sequence goes on from CAZARY010000314.1 coordinate 366, forward strand.
AGAAAAACCAAAGCTTCTATCAAAAGTTTATAGCCATGTATGGGATTACGGTACTAGAAAGTCACATGTAATAATATTGCCTTATACTTGTTCCGTGGTAGGTGGTAAAAAGAATGCATCTGATAAAAATGTACAGCAGGTCGAATGGTTTACCAGGGCAAAGATAAAGGAGCTTGATTGTTTACCCGGCACCTATAAGATGTTGAGCCTTGTTTAGCAATATAAATAATTTTTTGAATATTAACAAAGGGCAAACTTTTTAATACAGTTCCATAATAGTAGTTTCATGGTTTTTGATAGGGTATCCAGTAACGTAAAGAACCTTTCAATAACTTTTGCAATAGGCCATTTTGGAAGTAGTACAATGTGGCTTTTTCTACCGGTTTTCTTCAGGATGTATATCGATAACCTGTTTTTAATAGGATTATTAACATCGATACCTGCTTTAGTTAATCTTATTTTAGATATCCCTGTTGGTAATTTGATCCAAAGAGCCAGTTCTAGGTTAGTGATGTTGATAGGTTTAGCAGCCTTTGCATTACCTGGCGTCATCTATTTTACTGCATTACCTTTTTTGTTTTTTGTAGGTAAGATTTTGGAAGGTATTTCTAAGACATTACGCTGGGAGTCCGGCTGGTACATGGCTATGAGCAATTCTAAAAAAGAAAACGAAGCTGAAACGCTTTCGGTCTTTGAATTAGGTAAAAGCATGTCGGATATCATAGGGCCCATGATAGGAGGTGTTGTGGCTTTTTATTTAGGTTTTAGATATAATCTTATTATTTGGTCTTTATTTGGTTTTTTAGCGTTTACATTTTTTTACTTTTCTCTTGGATATAGTACCAAAAACTTTAAGAATGCCTTTCATTCACTGTTCAAACGCAAAACATATTTTGATGATTGGAAACATTTGAAAGAAAACTGGTCCGGATTAGGCTGGTCGGTTTCATTAATCTTGCTGCACGCTTTAATCTATTCTTTTTTCTGGGTTTCTGTACCACTTTTACTGGAAGAGCTAGGTGCCAATTATTTATTGATGGGTCTCATCTTCGGTACTATCGCTATCCCAAGGTTGTTTCAGATATATTTCAGCGAAATTGCCGATCGCTACGGTTGGTTAAAAACAATATTTTGGCTCACTTTCTTTATTATTCCTGTGCTCTTTATTATGAGCACTATCGATAGTATATTATTGCTAGGCGGATTTATTTTGCTTGCTAATCTTTTAACAGCAGCCCTTAGTCCCACGTTGCATTCCTATTATGATGCAAGTACATCAGACGATCTTGAGGGGGAGATGGTTGGTTTCTTAGAATTTTTCAAACACAGCGGCCAAAGCCTTGGACCATTGAT
>CAZARY010000315.1:0-1713 GCA_964487675.1 uncultured Clostridia bacterium
TGTCTCCATTTGGAGCTCTTCTATCTCTACGTGTTTGATTTCAGATATTTGTTCAACTGCTTCCTTTAAAACAGTCCCTTCGTCCTGGGTTACTATGACAAGCTCAATATAATTTTCAAAGTCTTCATCTTCTATCGATTCCACGTCAGGTATCGACTTAGCTATTTCACCTTTTTCTTCAACCTTTTGAAATACCATAAACGCTCTTGCACCTTTTAAAAGGACATTCTCGTCAAAAACGACCTTTAGGTAATACACACCATAATCTTCTGATTTAGCTGATCTGACCAAATTAGACTCAAACTCGTTTAAATCGTCAATAGAATGGACCATCCTTTTACCGCGAATTTGGGTAGAAAAATCCTCTGTTTCCGATTCATTTTCGGCAGTCGCTTCGCTTGAGGTTGTTTTTTCAACACCTGATCCTTCTTTTTGCTCGCCATTCTGGACCTTGTCCGTTTCTGATTTCGGCCCTTCGCCTTCTTCTTTATCTTTTAACGTTCCCGTCGCTGCTTTTTCAAAAGCTTCTTCCAAGCGGGATTGCATACTAGAAAAATCAAGTGCCACTTCTTCACCAGAAGCTAAACTATTTACAAACTCTTCCAGAGCATCCGCACCTTCTAATAATAAATCAATGATATCCGGGGTCACTTTTCTCTCACCTTGGCGAAAACTATCCAGGATATTCTCCAATTTGTGGGTATAATTAGCCACTCCTTGATAGCCCATTGTAGCAGACATTCCTTTTATCGTGTGTGCCACTCTAAACAGTGAATCCAACGTATTTGGATCTTCTGGGTCTTTTTCCAAGTCAATAATGTTTTGGTTCATTGCCTGAAGGTGTTCCCGGGCTTCATCAATAAACACATCCAAATACTGATTGTCCATGCCAACACCCCCTGAAATGATTAGATGATCAATTTTAGTACCGCCTGGGCAATATGTGGCAATGGTTTGATTTCGTCTACTAAACCGGTATCTATCGCCGCTTTGGGCATCCCAAACACCACACAAGTTGACTCGTCTTCCGCAATAATGCTAGCCCCAGACCTTTTTAAACTCTTAATGCCTCTCCTAGCGTCATCTCCCATCCCTGTCAAAACAACGCCAATTAAATCAAAACCCTTCATCTCTGCGACTGATTCCATCATAAGATCCGCATTTGGCCTCAAGCCTTTAACGGCTGGCCTGTCATCGATTTTGATTTTCCAATTTAATAACCGCTCTCTCCCCGTATTATATTTGGGGGTTACCATCATATGTCGATTCCCTGGTGCTATATAAACCCTTCCTTTTTCAAGGGGGGCTCCATTTACCGCTTCCGATACCTGTAGGTGAGAGATCATATCTAATCTCTCACCCATATATTTTGTAAAACCAGCCGGCATATGTTGTACAATTAAAATGCATCCAGGAAAGTTTTCCGGAAATTGCGGTATGACAGTTTGTAGCGCTCTTGGACCGCCTGTAGAAGCACCGATGGCTATCACCACTTCTCGATCCCTGTTTCTCTCTATTGATGCTTTCTTACTTAAAATTTTCTCTTTGCTTGATTTGTTGACCAAATCTGTTTGAACGGGTTTTTGTCCGGTCATCCTTTCAGTTTTTGCGTAATAAGCCGTTTTAATTTTATAGACCAGGTCTTCCTTCTTTTTTTCTATATCAAGAGAAATTGGCCCTGAAGGCTTATGAATAAAGTCAACCGCACCAAGT
>CAZARY010000316.1:0-1685 GCA_964487675.1 uncultured Clostridia bacterium
TGTTTGAAGCACTTGCCCAGCATTTTTAAGCAGTTCAGAAATTTCCACTTCCCGTCCAAATTTTGCGTTGATCAATCTAGCCAGGTAATCCATTGTCACCAGGTTGGCACCAACAAAAAAGCACATGCCCGTGCAGTCAACAGCTGTACTCAATTCTTGAATCTCTTTGGAGATTTTTGTCTGCATTTCTTTGCTATGAGTATCGGCACCGCCTTTAGTATCATGGGAGTAGCCGCCCCGTCCGGGTAAACAGTTGCCGGCTGTGTGGTCGGCTCCCATGGGTGTGGTGGCATAAGTGACGCCAGTGCCTTTTAGGGCCCGAGGATCATATGCCGACAGCCCTTGATTTTTAACCACAGGTACTCTTTGAACATTTAACACCTTTCCTGCAATGGCAGCACCACTTGACAAAATCCTTCCTAGTTTTGTATCTTGTTCAATTTCGCTGTGCAGTAAATTTATGAAGGTATCATCATCGCCAAAGTCCAACAGGCCACTTTCCATAGCCACCGCAAATGTGTCCCCCAGCTCCATTGTATCTAGGCCAAAGTCATCGCAGAATCGATCGATTTTCGCTATGGTATCCAAGCTAGATAAACCACAGTTAGAACCAACGCAGCCAAGGGTTTCAAATTCCAGGGCAGAAGTAACGTGATTGCCGTTTTCATCGACAAACACATTCGAACATCTAATGGGGCAAACGTTCATACAAGCATGGGAGGGTTGTCCATTTCTTTCTTGTAATATTTCTCTTAATTTTTCTCCAGATATGTTTTCTGCATGTTCGAAAGAACCACTGCTAAAGTTCCTTGTGATCAAGCCTCCCACTTCATTCACCGGGTTGATCAAGTTGGCTGTTCCGTAATCCGTTAAAACTTTTTTACCCTTGCTGAGCGCCTTGGTCCATTCTTTTACGACTTCTTGAAAGGCTTCTTGGTCATGAAATTCGTGGTCTAAGTCCCCTTCTTCAATGGCAATGGCTTTAACTCCTTTAGAGGCAAGCAAGGCACCCAAGCCTCCACGAGCAGCATGGCGAGCAGGAGAATAATCCAGGTCGGTCACGGCAATTGTAGAATTTAAGTATCGTCTTACACCAGCAGGACCCGTAGAAATCAAAGAGCTCTTATCTCCGTATTGAGACTGCATGTCCTGGAAGAAAGCATAGTTTTTCGTGTCTTTATATTCGCCAGCCGGATGAAAACTGATGCCATCTTTATGTATGTGAATGATTTTTAGTTTTTCTAAGTCATCTACTTTTTCTCCTTCAATGATAACCATCCTGTAGCCCAGGCTGGCCAATCTGTGACCGGCAGTGCCTCCTGAATTGGCTTCTTTTATGGTACCAGTAAGTGGGCTTTTCCCGCCTACGGATAGGCGTCCGGCACAAGGGACATTTGTACCTGCAAAGGGGCCATTCGCAATAAACACCTTATTTGAGTTGCTCAAAGGGTCGCAGTTGGGAACGACTTCTTGAGAAACGAACAATGAAGTAAGGAATCTACCGCCCAAATGTACCCATTCTTGAGGCAGCTCTTCTTCTCGATATGTCTCTGTGACAGGATTAATGCGAAGTATCTTTTGCATAACATAATCCTCCTTCAACAATAAAGTTGATTTTCGATATGCTGTAGTACAGCATATCTTATTTCTCTAAGATTAAGTTTTAACTTATCCATTCCAAAGGG
>CAZARY010000317.1:0-1681 GCA_964487675.1 uncultured Clostridia bacterium
GTGCTTCAACTGTGATCGGCGCACTGGTGATTGCGTTGTTTGGGCAACCACAAATAAAAATCCTGGCAGGACTTTTGGGCTTTGCCGGTGGTATTATGTTGGCTATCTCCCTGTTTGAATTAATGCCAGAATCGGCGGAAATTGGCTCTTTTCCTACCACAATTCTTGGATTGTTTTTAGGCGCCTTAATGATGTATTTACTTGATAAAATTGTCCCCCATGCTCACATGTCTGGTAGACAAGAACTGAACATGGAAACTGCAACCAAAATGACCATTTCCAGCCAAAGTATTGCGAGGACTGGATATTTGGTTTTCTTTGGTATTGCCTTGCACAATCTTCCGGAAGGATTAGCTGTCGGGGCAGGTTTTGAAACGAGTCCGGAGTTGGGGATTGCCGTTGCTTTTGCCATTGCGCTTCATAATATTCCCGAAGGAATGGCTGTAGCCGGTCCCCTGCGGGCTGGTGGTTTAAAATGGAAAAACATTTACCTGCTCACCTTAATAGCGGGACTCATGAGCCCGGTAGGCGTTGCCATAGGTCTTTTAATTTTTGGCATTTCACCGATTTTAGTTTCCGGTGGGCTGGGTTTTGCTGCTGGTGCCATGGTTTATATTGTCAATGATGAATTGATTCCCCAATCGCACCGATTGGACACCCATATAGCAAATGCTGGCCTTTTAGTTGGCTTGGCTCTTGGTTTTGCTATTTTTTATTAGATTTAGTCTAATACTTGAATACGTGGGTTCGCATTTGGTTTAGCGGTTTTTTTATTTCTCCATGAAAAACTGTTCATGAAAAACTCACGTCTTTCTTCTCTCTTAATTATCTGATCGAGGTTTTCCATATTTTATTTTTTTACCGCGCTGCTGCCTAAATTACCTACAGCGATTTAGCTGACTAACAAGTAAGGATCCTTATTTGCCCAGTTTTTCCCATGCGTGTATAATGTCATTAGAATTGAGATGCTGCAACAAAAAGCCCAAGCTGTCTCGTGATTTGAATTGGGGAAGTAGTGGAATTTTGTATTAAGTTATCGTAATCTTATTTATTACAGGGGGGGCTTATAGATGAAATACATTGATATTAACTGGGAAATACCGTTTTATAATTTTGCGTTGGAAGAATACCTGATTAAAGAAGCACCAGAAGACAGTTACATGTTTTTCTACATTCATAAACCATCAATTATAGTCGGTCGATTTCAAAACACCATTGAAGAGATCAATAAAGCGTTCGTAGATGAGCACGATATCATTGTTGCCAGGCGGCTATCAGGCGGTGGAGCGGTCTATCACGATGAAGGCAATTTGAACTTTTCTTTTGTGCAACCAGCAGATAAAGAGGACGTTAATAATTTTGAAAAATTTACTCGCCCGGTGATTGAAGCGCTCAACAAGCTAGACATTACAGCTGAAATGTATGGGCGAAACGATATTGTAGTAGATGGTAAAAAAATATCTGGTAATGCGCAGCACTATGCTAAAGGCAGAATATTGAGCCACGGCACACTGTTGTTTGATTCAGATATGTCTAACCTGGGCAAAGCGCTGAAAACCAGGGATGTAAAAATCAAATCCAAAGGGGTAAAATCTGTGAAGAGTCGGGTGGCTAATATAAAAGATTATTTAGACTACGATATGTCAGTTTATGATTTGAAAAATTATATTTTAAAGCATAT
>CAZARY010000318.1:0-1666 GCA_964487675.1 uncultured Clostridia bacterium
TGTCTTTAGCCAGCGCCTTGTATGTAAATATTGGAACGCTCAACCACTATCAAAAAGCTTCGATTTATACTTCTATGCGAAAAGCCACGGAATTAGGTAAACCTATTGTTTTAGACCCGGTAGGTTGTGCTGCTATTACCAGTAGACAGGCATTAATCTTTGATTTGTTAGACAGATTTAAAGTTACTTGCCTTAGGGGAAATATTGCAGAAATAAAAACACTGGCTGGAAAAGAAGCTATGGGCAAAGGTGTGGATTCCCTTGATAGCGGTGAATTTGCCCGGGAGGCAGCTGAAGCACTCTCCCAAAGATTTAATACATTGGTAGCCGCTACGGGAAAAGAAGACTATATTGTTGATGGACAACAAGGTTATGTAATATCGAATGGGTCTCCTCTATTTGGTCAAATGACTGGAGCAGGATGTATGTTAGGTGCTGTTGTTGGCGCCTTTTTAGGCAGCTTGATTCCAGTTGATAAACCCCATAAGGGTACTGAAAAAACAAGGCTGGAAGCTGTTAAATCTGCTTGTTCAGTTTTTGGAGTTGTGGGAGAATTAGCAGAGGAAAGTATAGCTCAAAAAACAGATACGGGTAGTTTTAAGGTTAAAGTATTAGATCAGGCCAGAGGATTGAGTGGAAAAGTGGCAGAAGAAAAAGAGGAAGTGAATAAAATTGGTTAGTGCAGGACACCCCATTTTCTTTGTTGACTTTGATGGGACCATCACGGAGCGGGATACTTCCCTGGTAATGGTAGAAACGTGCGCTGAAAAAGGTTGGCAAGCTATAAATGAAAAATGGGAGCGGGGGGAATTGACTACCCTGGAAACAGCTGAAAAAACATTTCAATTATTTAACTGCTCCTGGGAAGAGATTGTTGAAACCCTAAAAAATGTAAAAATTGACAGTTACTTTAAAGAGTTCGTGGAAAAGACTTATTGCAAAGGGTATCAAGTGTACATTTTAAGTGACGGTTACGATCTTTTAATCGAAGAAATATTAGAAAGAGAAAAGCTTAATTTTTTGCCTTACTACGCAAATCAATTGATCTATACCTCTGAGGGGAGGTTTTCAATGCAAGCTCCGTATTTCAACTCTGAATGTGAGAAATGTGGGGTGTGCAAGAGCAAACTGATGCAAGCGATTACAAAAAAAAGCGAACCATCTGACAATATTCAAGCAAGTAAACAAACAAGTAAAGATACAGGATTAAATGCAAACCATGAGAGCACAAAAATTTATATAGGAGATGGGACCTCAGATAGCTGTGCCATTGAATATGCAGACCTGGTTTTTGCAAAGAAAAAACTTTACCGGATTGCTCGAAATAAACAAATCGAAGCAGTCCCTATCAATTCATTTTTTGATGTAATTGCATATTTAGAACTTTGAACATAACGCTTCTCCTTATTATTTTGATAAGCCATGATAATTCAATTGTCCTTGTATTGCTATCATGCGAGAGTCGGTCTTTACATGAGTCGGTCTCCTTATTTTTCATATAGTCATTAATTTTGCAGGAAATAAAGTTACAAATCCCGAATCTTTAAAATAAATGTATTGATATATCAGTATTAGTCGATTTGACCGATTGATTTTTAACCAGGCCATTTCTCAAAAAGGGGAACCCAACGTAACAAAAATCCAGTGGTTAGATTGGCGGACTTTA
>CAZARY010000319.1:0-1658 GCA_964487675.1 uncultured Clostridia bacterium
GGGCGGCGCGACCCGTCGCCGGTGGGTTCGATTCCCACATACTCCCGCCATTTTTTTGCTCGAAATTAATTGGATCTGCATTTAGCTGAAGCTGATTCCACTATCCGCTCTCCCATAATTTTAGCTGTTTTAATGGCATATTCATCTTCTCTAGCTGGTTTTTGCGCACAAACGCCTAAATGTCCAGAAATCTGGCTGCTTTTGCTGCCATCGTTGATGATAGACATGCCGTGAATCATCATCATATCCTGCATAGCTCTAAGGGCGGATTCCTGCCCGCCAAATCGAGCGCCTGCTACGGAGATGGTCCCTCCAGGCCTATTTAGTAGCGCTTGCTTCCTTCTTAGTGAACGTGTTTTATCCCAAAAGGCTTTTAACTGAGCTGAAACCGTACCGAAGTAAACCGGACTTCCTAATATAATGCCGTGAGCCCGCTCTAAAAGCCCCAACATCCAGCGGAGATTTTCGTCTCCACATTGAATTTCTAGGCAGGGACTTTGACAGGCTGTACAAAAAGGATCATCAATTTGATCTATCAAACTTCCTACCTGTACCAAATCGACTTTTGCGCCCCTTTGGCATGCTGCGTCTAAAGCGGTTTCAAGCAAAAAAGCGGTATTCCCTTGGCGATTTGGGCTTCCATTGAAACCGACAATATTCACGAAATTCCCTCCCTCTTTTGCTGTTATATTCCAATTATATTTTAACCTATTATGATGATACTTTAAACGATGACAGCAAAACAATTTTGTAAACTTTCACTAATGCCCTCGACCCCCTGATATTGCTATAATGAATACACCTTGATATAATAAGCACAAGTGATTGACAAAAAATTTATTATGGGGGCAGTTTTTCCGGAATGAGCTCAATGCTAAAGGAAACACTAAAACTAGGTTTTCATAAGTAACGGTTGGCTCATAGTTTTGGCTTTAAATGAGGGGTGATGGCGATTTCTGACCTGCTAAGACAAATACCGTCGGTAGATGAAATGATAGAAGAAAATGACATTGCTGAATTTGAAACAGATATCCAACGCGCGTATATTGTGCAAACGATAAGGGAAGCGCAGGATATGCTGCGACAGCAGTTGCTTACAAATGAGGCAGAGGTGAAAGGTAAAATTGAAAACGCAGCTACATCAAGTGGGGTAAGCCAAAGGGAAGGCATTAAAGCTTACTTAAAACAGTGTGTTTTAGGGAATTTGCGAGAGGAGTTGGAAGAGAGCTTTAAGCGGGTTATTAACTGCACTGGGACGGTGCTCCATACTAACTTGGGTAGGGCGCCCTTAGCCCAGTTGGTGCTGGAAAGGGTCTGGGAAACAGTGCAGCATTATAACAACCTGGAATTAAATATGGATACTGGGAAAAGAGGGTCTCGTTATGCACATATAGAGAGGCTAATTACCCGTTTAACAGGGGCGGAAAGCGCCATGGTTGTAAACAATAATGCCGCAGCTGTAATGCTTATTTTAAATGAACTGGCACAAGGAAAAGAAGTGATTATGTCCCGTGGAGAACTGGTTGAAATAGGGGGCAGTTTTCGGATTCCGGAAGTCATGAAACAAAGTGGTTCCCAACTGGTGGAGGTAGGCACCACCAATAAAACCCACCTGGAAGATTTTGAAGAAGCGATCACGGAGAATACAGGCATGCTGA
>CAZARY010000320.1:0-1646 GCA_964487675.1 uncultured Clostridia bacterium
GGTCCCGGGCGGTATTGGCCTTGAGCTCTGTAGCACTCCACCAGTAACCGATGGTACCAACGCTGTGGAATGTACCATTGAAGTCACGGTAGCCGCCCGGAAGGGCTGTAAAACCATAATCATTGGTGCCGTTGCCTCCATCTCTCCATCCACTTTTGGCTTTTAGCTTTCTGCCCGGATTGCTGCCAACAAAATCGGTTAACTGTGTCCACTCCTCATCACTGGGTAAGTGCCACCCAGGTGGACAAACATTTTTGGCAGTTTTCCAATTATACAATCTTCCGTATTTATCACAGTTATCTGGATTGTTATCATAGCACCAGCTACCATTGCTGGCATCGTAATTCAGGTTTTCTGCCATCCATACCTGGTCTCCTATTCTTACCCATTTGTAAGTTTGTCCATCGCGTGAATCTCGAAAAGTGCCGGGTTTTATTTCAGCTGCAATTAATTCTTTATCGTTTTTTTGCTGAATTTCTTCCTGTTTTTCGTGGACAGACTTTTGTAAACTATCATTAATGTAAGAATATATAGCAAAAAAAACAGGTATGAATAAAACTAAAAACACAATTACACCTAAAACCCATAAAGCTTTTTTATCTTTACTGCTAATATTGTTATCTGATTTTTCTTCTTGTTGATTAACCGGTTGTTTTTGGGTAGTGCGGCTGCCACTTGCTGTTATTTCATCTTCCGGCTGAGGTTTTGTTTCTGTTTCGGATTTTTCTTCACTGCCAATACTTTGCCACTGTTCTGTTTCCAAATAATGGACTGCATATTGATGCAATTTTTCTGCTTTTGGCCTGTCCCAGGGTTCTTTTGCTATACAGGATTTGATCAAAGCATTTAACCCGGGGCTGAACTTTTCAGGCAGATCAGCTGGCTCTATACCGCTGGCAGCAATAATAGCGCCTTGTTCGCCATAAGGAAGTTCGTTGGTTAAAAGTTCGAATAAAGTAATTCCTAATGAATATATATCATTGGCTTTTACAGGTATTCTGTCTTCCAGGTTGCTGCTAATGCGCTCAGGAGCCATATAGGCCAGCGTGCCACTGCTGTCCGATTGGCTTCCCATGCTTTTTGTAAGCGTACGTCGTATTTTTGTGCTAATACCAAAATCGGTGAGCAAAAAGTTGCCATTTTTGTCAATTAAAATATTGCCGGGCTTTATATCCTGGTGTATAATTGGCGGCGTTTGCGAATGTAAATAAGAAAGGGCTTGTGTTGTTTGCAAAAGGAATTTTGCCAATTGTTCTTCGCTAAATTTTCCGCACAAATCAGCACAACTACCACGTTCCATGTATTGCATTACGAGGTAAGGCATATAATTCCAGTCATCATAGTGCATGGGTTTAAGTAACCCGGCATGGTTGAGGTCAAACACCAGTGCATATTCATTTGAAAAATCAGATAATCCTTTTGAGTCCAGTCCGCTACCTACGGCAAATATCTTTAGAACTACCTGCATATTTCTGCTCTTGGTATCCTGCGCCAGCCATACTTCCGAGAAACCACCCGCTCCAAGTTTGCGGATAAGATTGTAGCGATTAGCGAATATTTGGTTTGCTTGCAAAGCCATGTTTATTTTTTTTCAATTTACGGTATTTAAATAGTGTCACTTTTAGGGCTTTCTTCTTGTTTTATTG
>CAZARY010000321.1:0-1638 GCA_964487675.1 uncultured Clostridia bacterium
GTAGCTCAAATGCCTTTTGGAAAACCGACGGCACCTCCGGGAGAAAAAGAATATCAATCTTTAGAAGAGCGTGTGAAAATATTTAAAGATTAGCGCTGTTATAGTTTAGCGGCTCATTCCTTTAGTTGGGAGTTGGTGGTAATAGTATCTCTGGTGTAGTTAAGTGGCTTTGGACTTTAGTATTGAGTGATTAAGAATTCTAGCCCCCTGATTTTCGGGCTCTAAAAATTTTGAGCTACATTTAATGCCATTCTGAAAAAAGACATTTTCTATTTCTATTTTAAGTTTGGGGTCTTGTGCTTGTAGTGCGATTAATACACTAGGACCAGCACCACTAATGGCGGTAGGCAGCCCCATATGCCTCAATTCGACTAAAGCATTCGCCAAGCCAGGAAGCAGCTTTTTTCTATACGGTTCGTGAAGTCGATCATCCATGGCATGATGAAGCAGATGGTAATCTCCTTCTTTAAGGGCCATAACTAATAGGGGAATACGACTCAAGTTATATAGGGCGTCTTGTAACTTGATTTCTTCGGGCAATGCCTGTCGCGCCATTTTTGTGTCCACGTTAACCTCAGGTATTACAGCTAAAAATTTCAGTTTATTAGATAGTTTAATTTTTTTAAATAAATATTCATGCGTTGAGTGTTCTCTTTCCACAAGATTACTGCTCACAATCAAGCCGCCATACATCGCTGGATAAATATTATCGGGATGCCCTTCAAAGTCAAATACCAGTTTTAACAGTTGTTTCTTATCCAATGGCTGCCCAATAAGAGCATTAGCAGCCATACTGCCGCCTACAATAGCTGCTGCACTGCTGCCAAGACCTCGACAGAAAGGAATATTGTTTTCTAGTCTAATGGACAGATTTTTTATTGGATAACCAAATTCTTTTAAAACCTTAACCACACCTTGATAAATCAGATTTTGTTTATTACCTTCGTTTAATTCTCGACCGTATCCTGTAATTTTCAAGCGTACATCTGGGTTAGAAGACCATTTTATGGCAACATAATTGTATATATTCAAAGCTAATCCCAGCGTGTCAAAGCCTGAACCTAGGTTTGCAGAACTTGCAGGAACTTTGACAACAATTTCTTTTCCGTTTTGCATACTTATACCTCCTCCTCTTAAAGCTATCCTTTAATTTGATACGATTGCATGTGATATGATCGCCGCTCTATTGGGTTATACTTGAATAAGCTCTTTATTTAGTCAGAAATGGCCTGTAAAACCTCACTTTTTATAGGAGAAACTATCCGTGCCTCAGAACGCGTATTCTGTAGGGCAATATCAGGATCTTTCAGCCCGTGCCCTGTATTAACGCAGACAATTTGATCTTCTGGCGAAAAATAATTTTTTTCTCCCAATTTGAGTATTCCTGCCACTGAAGCTGCTGAAGCGGGTTCAATAAAAATTCCCTCATTTCTTGCTATCAAATCGTATGCCCTCATTATTTCATCATCTGTTACAGCACTAATTTCACCACCAGACTGACATGCGGCGGTCTTTGCACCTTCCCAGCTGGCAGGATTTCCAATCCGAATAGCCGTTGCAGCTGTTTTAGGTTGGGTTACCGGTGCGTTATTAACTATGGGAGCAGCACTTGCTGCCTGAAACCCCAATATTTTGGGG
>CAZARY010000322.1:0-1632 GCA_964487675.1 uncultured Clostridia bacterium
TATCAATTTCCATGTCCTCCACTGGCTCTTCATCCGGCTCTTCTTCTACTTCTTCTGGTTCTTCCTCTACTTCTTCCGGCTCTTCTTCCGGCGCGCAACCGACCATCACCGACAACGCCAAAACCATAGCCACCATAATCACAAACAACTTCTTAAAATTCATCACGTACCCCCCTTTTAGTTTTGTTCCTCATACGGCCGACACCACAAACATAAAACTTATAGTCTTGACCTGCTTGAAATCCCCCTCCTTTCTTGGGCGTTTAATCAAATGCAGTTTCATGACAGCCGCAGTGGTTTTTACGTATATATTTTAGATTGTTGTAGATCAAGATAAACGAATATTCGTATGGAAAGCAGCTTATAGCTTTATGATGGAGTAAATTAATTCGAGAAAGTGGTCACTATTCGATGCACATATTGGCAATATAAACTGCGGTAAAACATAATAAAATATCTTTTATGAGTGCGCTATGGCAAGCAGAGATGATAGAAGGATAACTGTCAGAATTATTACAGTGAGGTTACAGATCGTTTGATTTAATTTTACAAAAATTCGCCTCCTCCTGTCAATTAATTCTTAGTGCTCGATAAAATTTAACAGAAACAGGTACAGATCAATATCCTTTATGAGCACAATCATTAGCCCATTCAAGGGGGCCTTCAAATGCTTTCTACACGCTTTCTACACCCAATTCCGGGCCTGCATGGATTTCTCAATCTTTTTCAATGCATTAACCCAGGCAGAGGTCCGCAGTGAACGAATGCCAAGCGAATTTGAAGTGCTTGTAGTGTTCTTATACGCCCTGGTGATACGCTCTTTTAACTTGTGTCTCACTGTTTCCAGGTCCCAATACATATCTGTTAATCCCTGTATTCTTTCAAAATGACAAACTATGGCGCCCCCACAGTTCGCCACCACATCCGGAATGATAGTTTTTTCTTCATCTTTCAATATGACCTCTTCACCTTTGGTGGTAATCGGTCCATTCGCCCCTTCCACAATCAGTTTGGCACTGACCTCTGGTGCGTTATTTTCTTTAATCACACTTTGGACGGCTGCGGGGATCAATATATCGCAATTTAAAGTTAACACCTCTTCATTAGAGATGGCCTCTGCCCCGGGAAAGTCAACAACATAAGTGTTTTCCTGTACATACTTTTCTAGTTGTAGAATATCTATCCCTTGGGGATTGTAGAGCCCCCCTTTAATATCACTAACCCCAATCACTTTATAACCTGCCTCGTCGAGAAAACGCGCAGCAGTAGCGCCAACCTGTCCAAAACCTTGAACCACTACTCTAGGGTTTTCCGGTAGATTCATTTCTTGAACCGCTTCATGGGTGACGTAATAGACCCCGAGGCCAGTAGCTTCTGCGCTCCCCAAAGTCCCATTCGTTGCCTCAGGCTTGTCATTCATAGCAGCCGGGCTATGAAACCCGACAATCTCTTCATATTCATCAAGCATCCATGCCATCACCTGGGCATCTGTTCCTATATCAGCGCCAGAAACGTCCGACCAAGCTCCTTTGACGGGATTTTTCCTGATATAAGCTCTTGACAACGCCTCCAATTCTCTTTCTGATAATTTTGACGGATCTACAGCAATGCCACCTTTTCCCCCTCCTGCAG
>CAZARY010000323.1:0-1618 GCA_964487675.1 uncultured Clostridia bacterium
AGATTAATAGAAGGGTATAAATTTAAGTAAAAAAATTTCGATTGTAGTTTAATAAGAGTAATTTTTATCGGACAATAGTGTATTATTATTCACAAACCATCATTTTTAAACCCTCACACACAAAATTTTGACCATCTCATTGATTTTAGATTTATTTTTTTCATATATTGCAAACCGAAATAACTTATATCTGCCTGCTATAGACAACTTTCAGGCAGGTAATAAAGCAAACGGCCCAAAAAGGCCTTACAGGTAAAACTAAGAACTAAAAACAATAAAAAATGGAAAAATTAGAAAAATTTATTCGTGAAGCAGCAGATGGATCACATCTTGTACCTTTATCTCATGAACGCATTAAGCCCGGCTCAATATTGGATTCTCGCTGGGCTTCCTCTATCAGAAACTGGTTTAGAGTAAATATTCTAAACAGGGAAAGAATCATCCATAGCCTGGGGAGGCACAAGGGATATGGCTGGGAACTTTTGGGTATTGAAGATAAAGATTATAAAAGCACTTTTGAAAAAGGCAGTATACTCACAGGTACTATAAAAGATCGTTTTGACTTTTCAGGAAGTGGTGATTTAAAACCCTTTGGAATAGACCTTGACATTAATTTTGAAGAAAACATAAGCTCCCAGCTTACTGTCTCGGAAGTACGTGTTAAATTATTTGAACGGGGCTTTGCAGGCCATGAGCTAAGAAGTAAAATCAGGGAGTTAAAAGACAAGAATGACCCCAATTATGCAAATGCAGATGAGTGTTACCTGGTTGTGGAAAGTTTTCATCTTGAAGGTTTAGAATGGCAATTTGATTTTGCTGGGTTAAAGAAAATCAAAGCTATTTTAGAACAGCAGGGTATAGATCTGGCTGAATTAGGAATTACATGGGGAGGTGCTGCGTCATCCATACTAAAAGTTTCCGGTACCTCAGAAGCACCGATAGCCGTTAGGGGCTTAAAAATATAAAGATTGTACTCTATTTTTTTACTCCTGTTTTTCGGTAACTTTATAATTAATATTTCTTTCTTCCTGGTAATTGAAGATAAAGTTAAAACATCTTTCTTCTTTACCTATAAGCTCAAGGGGAAACACTCCTTTACCTTTAAACAAACCTTTTAGTAACATTTCAGCACTAGCAGTGGCGACAACGACTGTGGTTCTTGCCATGGAGGTAAGCTGTTCTTTTTTGCAATATTCATCGTACAAATCATAAACTATTGACTTTTTTTGCCCTTCACTTTTTCCTTCAACAATGATTCGCATTACGGTAAATTCTGGTTCACCCGGTTTCAGCTCCCAGTTTTTAATTAACAACTTACTGGTATAATCAATAGGTCGTATTGCGGTATTGTTTATAGTAACAGGATCATGATCAAAAAAGCCGACTGTTTTCAGAGCTTTTATTATTTCAATGTGACCTGGAAAGCGAAGCGTTTTTTCTTTCATATTGGGAATATTATGTAAATTTTGCAACAAAGAGCGAAGCCCATCGGTATCAAAAGCTTCAAGTGTACCAACATTTTCAAAAAACATAAGCTCAGGATTGCTCATAGCAGGCTTGGTTATTAACTGTCCTTTTTCAACATATCTTGCAGGCCTTGTATATTCCTCAACAACAT
>CAZARY010000324.1:0-1614 GCA_964487675.1 uncultured Clostridia bacterium
TTCACCGAGGAAGAAGCAAAGGTTTTTCTGGCTATGGACAGAACCCTTCAATCAGCAAAGGCCATTGCTGAAAATCTGGATTTTGATGAAAATTATACCGCCCAAATCCTATCGAATATGACCAAAAAGGGCCTCACCTTTCCTAAAACAAAGGACGACGTCAAATACTATGCTGCTACCCCATTTATGCATGGTTTTTTCGAGCACCAGGGGTTTAGGCCCGATGAAGATAAAGAACTGGCAGTTCTCATTGAAGATTACCTGCTAGACGGTTTTGTTCCCCGGTCGGACTCTCTACGGACAGTGCCCGTGGGTGTTGATTTAACGGCTACCGAAAACCATATTAATTCTATCATGCCATATGATGACGTCAAAAGCATAATTGAAAACAAAGAAAGAATCGGGCTTTTCAAATGCGCCTGCTCTTTACACCTTGAAACGTTGGATAAAGACTGTGAGCGCCCGCAGGAGGTTTGCCTTGCCTTTGATTTTTATGCGGAATACGCCATTGAAGAGCTGGGTGCCGGGCGCTGGATTAGTCGCGAAGAAGCTTTAGAAGTTTTGAAGAAAGCTGAAAACTCCGGGTTGGTTCACCATGTTGGCGATGATCTTCGCAATACGGAATGCATATGCAACTGCTGCCCGGATTGTTGCACCATTCTACGTTTGTTAAAACGGCTTCCTCAACCGGCTATGTTCAAATCATCCAATTATTATCCTGAAATTAATCACGAGCAGTGCACCCAATGTCTTATATGTACAGAACGCTGTCCTATGGATGCTATAGCAGAAACTGATGAAGCCGAGGATGTGGGAGTGGATATCAATAGAGACCGCTGCATCGGGTGCGGATTATGCGCCACCGCATGCCCGGAAAATGCTATAAAACTAAATATTAAAGAAGAGTCAAAAATTAAAGGACCCAGAAAGCAGAATAAATTTATGCGCTCTTCTATCGATTTTGAAAATGATATCAGCGGATAATACAAAACAGGCGGCGAAGGGCAAGGTCGAAGAGGGAAGAGGTGGGATGCCCATGTATTTCCATGTAATTTCTTAAATCTGGATAGTCTAACTATACCTTGAACATTATAATTTTCCGCCCTTTATCTAAGATATCGGGAGTTTAAGTTAAAGGTGTATATATCGTAATCACGAACTTTGGGCAAGACAACGTGGGTGTTTTTGAAGATGCATACTACCACAATTTTTCCAGGGATACAGTAAGCCCGGAAAAATCCGGATGCTCCACCACATCTTCATCCATCCCGGAAGCGACCAGGGAGTAAGTGCCGTCTCGCAAGACAAAGCACTCCAGGGTTTTTTCTTCCGGGTGAACCAGCCAGTAGTGCTGCACACCGTATTTCCGGTAGATGTTTCGCTTTTGTATCCGATCTTTGCGATTGGTTGAAGGGGAGATGATTTCTACCACCAGGGTAGGAGGTCCGTCGATGCGAGCTTCTTCTACCAGTTTTCCCTGTTTCCCTGAAATGTAGAGCAGGTCCGGCTGCACCACGGTAATTTCCTGGAAGGTAACATCCAGCGGGGCGAAAAAAACTTCCCCTTCCGGGTCTATTTCGCTAAAATAATCTTCCAGCACTCTTATGAGTCGTC
>CAZARY010000325.1:0-1610 GCA_964487675.1 uncultured Clostridia bacterium
AATGAACCCTTATCTTAATAAATATGAAAGATGGTATTCAAGGTATGTTGATGATACAGCAATTGCGGTAAAAATAATGAAAGAAATTACCGGAAAAGATGCGACTTTGCTTGAAATGGATATGATGGACAACCCCAGGGAATTAACACTTATGCTTAGGTCATTGACCCCTATAGCAAATGAATTTATAGAAAACAAAACGAAAGACCCGTTTTTTAGAGATCATGGCCCAGGATTGAAAAAAATATATAAAAAGGTTAAAGAAGATTTGGGAACCGAAGAAAACCCAGGTCCTTTTCGTGTTTGGGCATTAGCTAAATCAGGTTTAGAGAGACAAAAAGAAGCTGGTATTGAAGTAGGATTAACTAACGAAGATATGCAGGCGACAATAGATAAGTTAGAAAAACCAGAATATGTTGAAGTCCTAAAAGACATACAAAAAAACAGGGAAAACCTTTTGGAATGGCTTGTTGAGTTTGATGTTTTTTCCAGAGAAGCGGTCGAAAATATGAAGAAAAAGTATAAATGGTACCTACCATTAAGAAGGTTTTTGGAAGAAGAAACAGATATAAAAAGTGTAGCAGGCGGAGGAAAAATTGTTGATTTACCAAAGCCAATAAAATATCAACTAGGAAACGACAGCGAAGTTCTTGACCCCCTAACAAGTCTTGTAGTGGATACTTATACTATCTTAGCTCATTCTTTAAAAAACCGGCAGGCCAAGGTTCTTTTAGAAACCATCGAACAAACCCCGGGGTATGGATTTTTAGCTACTCATGTTCCCATACCCAAAGAATTAAAAACAGCATCAAAAGTTCAGCTACAAAAGAACCTAGAAAAAGCAGGAATACCCCAGGAAATTATAGACAATTTAGATATGGACGAAATAGCTAAAACTTTTGTTCCGGTCTATAAATCAAGAATAAAAGAACAGAAAGAAAATGTTGTTTTTTACAGAGACAAAGGAGAACCCCGGTTTTTCCAAGTCCACCCTGAATTATATGAGTATTTGCAAAGAGCAGGGGCTGAACCGCCGGCTGCTGGTGATTTAGCTAGATTTTTGGCTCCTTTTTATAAAATGTTTACAAAAGGAGCCCTGGGGGCCCCCCGGTTTTCCATATTTAGAAATCCCATTAGGGATACCTTTCAAAGCTACACTCACGGAGGGGAATATGGAATTTTCCCGGTCAGAACCTTTGCTAAGGGATTATCTGCAATTCTTAGGAAAGATCCTATCGTATCGGAATGGAAATTAACCGGGGGAGCCCGCGCTGTTTATTCTGCAATGTTCAAGGAATATAGCCGTTATGATACCGTTGAAGAGTTGATGAATAAAAGCGATAAAGGCAATTTAACATTAAAAAACCCGATTGACTTTCTTATGGGAATAACACAAATCGGAGAATATTCAAGTAGGGTAGGAGCACAGAGAGAACAATACCAAAGGGTTAAAGAGCATTATGGTAAGGATTGGGATGAGATGACACCAGAAGAGCATAGAGAAATTAAGTGGAGAACTTCGTCTATAACACGAGGCCAACAAAACCAGGATTATTCTGTTACTGGCTCAAAACTCCGGGAATACAATAGGATAAACCCCTTTGTAACCG
>CAZARY010000326.1:0-1546 GCA_964487675.1 uncultured Clostridia bacterium
AATTCTCCGAATGAAGGAGAATAGAAGAGCTATAATCAAAATATTGAGATAGGAGGGATCTCTTTTGAGCGAAATAGCAGTTGAAAAAACCAGGGGGGAACTAGTAGAAAGTAAACACAGGGCCATAATTGCTATAATCGATACAAATAACAATTTTGTAGGCTATCTGGGAAACCCTGACACAGTCACCTATTGGCGAAGTGCGGCAAAACCGCTTCAAGTTTTTCCTTTATTGGAACGAAACGGAATGGAGGCATTTGGGTTTTCTCTTAAAGAACTGGCCGTTATGTGTGCTTCCCATAGCGGGGAGGAGTTTCATACTGAAGCGGTCAAAAGTATATTAAATAAAATTGGAGCAGAGGAAAGCATGCTGAAGTGTGGCATCCATCCCCCCCTGGATAAAAAAACCCGCGAAAAACTCCGAGAAGAAAATCGTCCTATCACTGAAATATACAACAACTGTTCAGGTAAACATGCTAGCATGTTAGCATTAGCCAAGCTTATGGAGGTGCCCTTAGATAACTACTGGGAAATAGACCACCCTGTTCAACAAGAAATGCTTCGGACAATTTCAAAACTCACCGGGTTGAAAATTTCAGATATTACAGTGGCTAAAGATGGGTGCGGCGTTCCTGTATTTGGGCTGCCGGTCACAAAAATGGCTCGAGCCTATACTTATTTTGCCAGCAGCAATATGAACACAGGATGGCAAAACTTATTCGATCTCGTGTACAAAGCCATGACCACCCATCCAAAAATGGTGGCAGGAACGGATAAGTTTAACACCCGTTTAATGGAAGTTACTAAGGGAGAAATAATCGCCAAGAGCGGAGCCCAAGGGGTATTTAGCTTCGCTCATCCCCGACAAGGTTTGGGCGGTACAATAAAAGTGGAAGATGGCTCTGATGCGGCGATTGGTCCCATCATGACGGAGGTGCTTCACCAGCTAAAACTGGTTGGCAATCAAGCCTTGTCAGAACTAGAACCATTCCGAAAACCCCCAATCAAAAACGTCCGCAAAGAAATTATTGGAGAATCCCGACCTGCTTTCTCCTTGAGGCAATGACCCTAAACAATCTCCGGGAGGGATTTGTCTTATGGTTCGTTTTATTAAGGCACAAGAAAATGATAACTATTTTCTAGCGCAGGTATGTCGTGATGCCGAATACCATTTTGCCAATATCTTACCCGGGGCTTTCGAAAAATGGGCCCAATCAATTGAAAGGCAAGGCTTACCACGCAATTTTAATACATTTATTATACAAGAACTTGAAAATGGCTGTAGGATCGGCTTTATAGGTTTGGTAACTATTTGCAATAGAGTTGCATATATGACAGCACTGTATTTGTTGTTAAATTACCAGCGCCAAGGCTACGGCCAAAAAACCATAAAAACATTACTTCGGGATTTAGAAGCGTCTAATTATGAAAAAACCATCTTACTCACCAATAATAGAGCATACTGGGCCATAAACTTTTATTTGAAAAATGACTTCAAAATAATGTCTCGAAACAATCGCTTGATAAAAAAATATGCCGAATTATT
>CAZARY010000327.1:0-1541 GCA_964487675.1 uncultured Clostridia bacterium
AAAGAATCCAACCAAAAAACTGTCAGGGTATACGACTATTTTCAGGACCCCCCCGGTGAGATTGAGATCCCTATAGATTTTTCTAAAACCCCCGGAGAAAATATCGAATCTTATTTTAACAAATACAAAAAAGCAGTGAAACGTTTAAAAAAACTAGGGCGTGCTATTTACAAAACCAAACATGAAATAAAATACCTGGAAAATTTAGTTTTTCAAATTGAAGAGGTAGATAATTTGCAAGAACTGGAAGAAATTTATCAAGAAGCTACAACAGAAGGATATGTGCAAAAAACAAACAAACAAACAAAAACAGAGAAAACGCGAAAAGACACCCAGTCCGAGTTTATTCAATATTATTCTTCGGATGGATTTAATATTCTTGTAGGAAGAAACAACGCCCAAAATGATTATTTAACACAAAAAGTAGCAGCCAAAGATCACTTGTGGCTGCATACCAAAGAAATCGCCGGTTCCCATGTAATTGTTCAAGGGAAACATTTACCTGAAAATACTATTAAAGAAGCTGCGGAAATAGCCGCTTATCATTCTAAAGCACGACATTCAGAAAATGTCCCTGTGGATTACACCTTGGTAAAATACGTTAAAAAACCAAAAGGAGCCAAACCTGGTATGGTTATATATGACAACTACAAAACCATTTATGTAAAACCTAAAACAGAAAAAAGACCATAACCTTTTTGCTTTTTTGTTACAGCCTTTTTTTCAACATCGATTTCATATCCACAGGTAGAGGAGCTCTGACATCAATCACTTTTTTTTGGATGGGATGTATAAAGTGAAGATGAAAAGCATGCAAAGCCTGCCCATTAATTTCATCGTTGATAGCTCTTTGCCATAGTTTTCGAGTGGTGTACACTGGGTCGCCCACCAGGGGAAATCCTAAATGGCTTAAATGAACTCGAATTTGATGAGTTCTTCCGCTTTCTGGTTTTACTGATAAAAGGGTAAAAGGTTCTTGGTGTTCAAATCTTGTCAAAACCTCTAGATTTGTTCTCGCTTCTTTCCCTTCAGGCACAACACGCATTTTTTTGCGATCTCTGGGATCTCGTCCGATCGGCAAATCAATTTTAGCTTTATTATCAGGGAACAACCCATGGATAATGCCGATATAAGTACGTTTGATATTTCTTTTTTCTAACTCATCCGTTAACAATTTATGCGTGTAGTCATCTTTTGCAGCTATAATTAACCCTGAGGTGTCTTTGTCTAATCTGTGGACTATACCCGGCCTAAAATCATCCGTACCACTGGAAAGATAATAGCACTGGTATAAAAGAGCATTGACAAGGGTTCCGCTGTAATGCCCTGGACCAGGATGGACGACCATTCCACGTGCTTTATTAATAATAATGAGATTTTCGTCTTCATAAACTATATGAAGCGGAATTTTTTCTGCTTTAAGAGCAGTTTCCCCTGCTTGAGTTTCAAAAACTTTTATTTTGTCCCCCATTGAAACAAGATAACTTGGTTTTACAAATTCCCCGTTAACCGATACAGCCTGGGTATTTATTAACTTTTTT
>CAZARY010000328.1:0-1540 GCA_964487675.1 uncultured Clostridia bacterium
AGATGAGATATTTAATACTTCTGTAAAAGCTAATCCTGAAAGAAAGAAGAATGTTGCCATTAAGTTTGATCAAATGTTTGGAGAAAAAATACATGACCGATATGAGACAGACCAGGAGCTTTGGGAGCAATTAAACAACAACGAGGATTTACGAAAGTATGTAGGTGGTAAAATGTTCGACTATGTATTTAATAAAGTGTTGAAATAATATAAAAAAGAAAATCAGTAAAGTTTTGGAAAATATATGAATAACGACCAAACACTTGAAAGTAGATTGAATTATCTAGAAAAATCCAAAGACGCTTGGATTGAAGTCACCCAAGAAATGTTAAAAGCTGATAGGGGAAACTTTTTTCCGCTTGATTTATTTGTATTGGGTCTAATTAAAAGATCTATACTACTAACTAAGGGATTTTGTGGATTAATAAGAGAGAGAAATTTTTCAAGTGCGGCGCCTCTTGTAAGATTGCATTTAGATAATTTGTTGAATATGCACGCCGCTTTTATCGTTTCTGATCCTCATGATTTTGCTATAAAAAAGATGCAAGGAAAACAAACGAATAAAATAAAAGACAAAAACGGCGTAGAAATGACAGATGGTCATTTGGCGAGGTCTTTATCAGAGCAAGAGGAATCAAAATGGGCTTTCAATGTGTATAAAGAAACCTCAAAATTTGTTCATTCAAGCAATAAACATATTTTTAGTACAGTTCAAGAAGTAAAGGGAAGAAATTTTCAATTTGTTATCTCGGATGAGCAAAATATCCCAGAAGAAAAATCACTAGAAGCAATCAACGCAATGATTTCTATAACTGAGCAATTATTTCGACATATTTACGGCTGGATACAGGCCAAAGATAAAAAATCATAATATGACCACCTTCAAATCAATCGCATATCAAATTTTGAAAGAAGCGGGCAAGCCGCTTCATAGTAAGGAAATTACCAAGCGGGCGCTTGAGCGCGGTTTGGTGACGGACGGCAAAACTCCAGAAGCGACAATGAACGCTCTGCTTGTTGTTGATATAAATACAAAAAAAGAAAAATCGCGGTTTATTAAAATAGCGCCGTCAACATTTGCTATCAACCCTGATTTTACGGAAACATCGGAAAAGATTAAAAAAGAAAAGCAAGAAGAAAAACGATACGCAATTTCAAAAGCAATCTCGTCCAAACAGAAGGGTGATATAGCCGAAGCTCGCGTGGCGGAATTGGTAACGCTTTACGGAGAAACTTCACTTTCCTGTTATAAGCCAATTTCAGATGATGAGGGCATTGATTTGATCGTGAAGCAAAAAGGAAACTTAAAGACGATGTATATCCAAATCAAAAGTCGATTCGGCAGTCCGGAAGGTATTTATACTGCGACAGTCAAAGCGGAAAGTGTTTTGGATAACTATTCAATGGCTTTGGTGTTCTGCTTTTTTGATACTGACAAAGGCGATGTGTGGGATTATGTCTGGTTTGTACCATCTCCTGATTTTTTAAAATTGGCTAACAAACTACAAAATGGAAAAATGCTCGGATTTGTAGCTGGTCG
>CAZARY010000329.1:0-1539 GCA_964487675.1 uncultured Clostridia bacterium
ATATCCAGAGTTTCGGTCTTTTCTTCATCATCCTCATCTTCATCCACTCTTTTAAGTTCTACAGGATCATCAAGAGTAAATGAAGTTTCCTCCAGTATAATTGATAACTCTTTTTCCTCATAATTAAATCTCTTTGCTGTCAGATCCATGCCCTCAGAGTCAGGTTCGACCAGCGTGAGGAAGTAATCCCCCTGTTCACTTCCTGCTTCAACAACTTTGTTTTCATATTCCATATCGGAAACCTCAAAAGAAACCTGTTCAAGCCCTTCACTCGTTTCAGAATCAGTCACCTCAAATCCAATTGTGTATTTCTCCTCATGGGGTTGAGAGCTCGAAGAAGAACCATCCACATTTATGCTATCACATCCACTAAAAACAACCATTGTACCTGCAAAGAATACTATCAAAATTAGGGCTGAAAGTTTTTTCTTCATAAGCATCACTCCAAAATTTATTTGGTCTGTCTCCAGAAAAGGAGGGAAAATTGAGCCATTGCATCCCCCATATCTTCAAGGATCTTATCCATATAAGACCAGCCCTCTTTAACAGAGGATTGGGTTAAAAGGTTTACATCGATTGAATCAGCTCCGGAGACATTTAGAATTTCATCAGCATCGTCATCCATATCAGTATCATCAGCATCCCAGTCATTAAAAGCAAGAATTAGAGAATCATCAAGATTGGTATTGCCACCGATATGGGCATGATTTCTGACCAGAATGAGCGAGTTTGTTAGGTTCACATTACCCAGATTGGTAATATTGCCATCTACTATCAGGATTGAATCTTCAATATCGATATTCCCTGTATGCTCGAAATCAGATTCAGTTTCATCGGGATGCTCCCAGTAATCACTATCCCAATCAGGCTCGAATTCGTTTTTCCAGGTATCCAATTCATCCTTATCAGGGTCATAAGAATCTATATCATCCTTCAATAAGTAGTATTGATCATCTAATTCCAGAACTTTATCCTTATTCTTGTTATATTTCACCCCTTTAAAACCATCTTCTGGTTTCTCCCATGGCTCCTCCCGCCACTCCTCCGGCCAGCTTATGTCTGTATAATCTCCAATTTGAACGGGATTGTTGGTAAAAAATATTTTTGCATCATAACCATCAGCGGGTTCCCATTCATCACCACTATCTGCATCCTGGTATTCATCTGTTAGATGATCAAAGCCTCCCGAAATTTTTTCAATGGGTTTGGGCATAAAATCAATATAATCAGTTACCTCTCTATTATCCACATCAGCTTCTACGTATCCTTCATCACCTGTGTCTATATCAATAAAACTCCACCAGTCATCAACATCATCCAGCATATCGTAAATATCTACAAGTTTAATGTGCTCTTTTCTGAGCACTCCATCTTTATCTTCCTCTGAACCCGACCAATCCACATAATCATCAAAATCCTTATCCTCCGGATCTGTTAAATGCAGAATAACCGCCGCTTCCAGAAAGGTGTCAAGATCAAAACTGAATTCTATCTCCCGTGTATAACCATTGACATGACCCCTGGAAGCAAAAGTTACAT
>CAZARY010000330.1:0-1539 GCA_964487675.1 uncultured Clostridia bacterium
GTCAGGCAATCTATATATTGTAAATTTTCATAAAAAATCCCAGGAAAGGTGAAAAACCTGGGGTGAAGTCAATATTATTCCTTTAATCTTAATTAAAATCAAGTAACCATCATAGTTGGTTCTTCATTGAATTTTTCGACTTCCATCGGTGCAGCCAATATGTCTTTTAGCTTACCCATACCTTCTTTAAAATACGGTGTCTGAATATGGTACTCTAATGCCTGTTCATCTGCATATTTTTCCACTATAACAATTTCAGCAGGGTCTTCTAAAGATACATAGGGGTATTTAATAAAATAATAAATTCTGCCAAATATATTAAGCTGATTAGTACATGTTACATTGGATGAGGTTCTTTCGGGCTGATGAGAGATTCTGCAGATTTCACAAACCGGAAGTACCCTAGACCTAAAGCTAGAACGAACCAAATTAACACCACAGACCATCCAAATACATTAGCCAAGCCGGAAAATTGAAGCTGTAGGGCTACAATGAACCCCAAGGTGTCAGTAATGAAAAGAGACGAAAGTATACCTCTAATCGCCTGCTGCTGCGTCTTTCTTGCTACGCTAAAACAAATAAACCCTAATCCAAGCATCGCTACACCAAAGAATCGCGTCATTAAAGCACCAGCGGGGTCCAAAGTAACATCATATATAGCCATGGCTTCGACGGGAATGAGCAAAAAAAGTCCCCCGAATAAAAAACAAATTAAACTTTTAACAGACAAAAATGTATTCAGTTGCATAATATTTCACCTCCAATCACTCTAATTTGTCGACTGACTGAGCTTACGGGCGACAACATTGTAATAATAGGTTATATCTGTTCTGCAAATTTTTCAATCATACTAAAGTAGTATCTTTTATCGTAGTGAAGGACAGTACAAAAGAATACCCCCGGGAGCCTAGGAGGCATCCCGGGGGTATTCTTTTTAATAATAAGGGTGCTCGTACTTGGCTTATTGTTTTAGCAACTTAATCAATGGACTTTTGCCATTAGAGGAACGGTTGCGGGTAAAAAATTCAACACTTGCTCTTGATAGAACTGGCGACGACTAGTATTTTAAAAAAGGTGTCTTGTATCGTTATTTAACAGAAAATATGCAGATAAAACGTCTTTCTTTTCGAGAAGGACGATTTCCTTTTTTGAAGGGACTTACAGGGCTATTGAAAAAGGCATGGTGATGGAAACGGTGATGCCCATTTAAAAGCTGGCCTTATCGTGGCAAAATTGTTATCATTAAGCAGTTGCTCTATAACTCATCCAATTCTTCATGATTTTATGTGCTCGCCCCTAAAAATCAAGTAAGGAACAAACCTTCTTTTGCTAAAAAATCAGAAATAGCCTGGCAAATACGTTCATTTGGTGGTATTCTAGACATGAGGTATAGTCTTCTTTATCCCCCTCCTGTAAAGGGGCAGTGGTTTTAATTAGTTTTCTATTACCACTATTGCGAGGTGATGGCGATGCAATACCTATATTATCCTGGATGTACCTTGAAGGATAGCTCGGCTCAGAACATGGAAAGAACAGCCC
>CAZARY010000331.1:0-1517 GCA_964487675.1 uncultured Clostridia bacterium
TAAACAGACATTACGGTGAAATCGTAGGCTGCCATCATGAAGATGTATTTGAGCAGGATAGCAATAGTAATAATAACATAAATAAGGTAATTAAGTGGATTATTTCAGGAGAAAGTGATTTACAGGATACTGAAGTTATTATTAATCAAAGAAACTCCAAAACTCGTTGCACGGTTTCTTCAAAGAGCATTCGTGATATATTTAACAACAATATAGGTTACATACTGTTTCTAGCAGAATACAAGAAAACCAAAAAACTGATACAGCAACTAACAGGCGCGAGAGCTAAAGTTACTTTTGAGGATATTATAGGTAACAGCTATAGCTTTAGAGAAACTATTAAGCTGGCAACTAATGCCGCCAACTCCGACTCTACAGTTTTATTTTTAGGTGAAAGCGGCACAGGAAAAGATTTGATGGCACAGGCAATTCATAATGCAAGTCCTCGAAAAGACAACCCTTTCGTGGCTCTTAATTGTTCTGCGATACCGAATGAACTAATAGGAAGTGAATTATTCGGGTACAGTGAGGGAGCATTTACTGGGGCTAAGAAAGGAGGCAATCCAGGCAAATTTGAACTTGCTGATGGAGGAACTCTTTTTCTGGATGAAATAGGAGAGATGCCCTTAGATATGCAGTCAACACTATTAAGAGTTATAGAAGAAAACGCTATTGTAAGAATAGGAGGTCGCGAATTAATTCCTGTTGATACGAGAATTATTGCTGCTACCAATACGGATTTGTTCAAAGCAGTTAAAGAAAATAAATTTAGAGAAGATCTATTTTATAGGCTGTACGTTTTTGTAATTAATATGCCTAGTTTGAGGGAAAGAATGGAAGACATCCCATTATTAGTCGACTATTTTGTAAACAAAATCTCCTCCAGGATAAATAAAAATATTAGACATATAGAACCTAAAGTTTTTTCCTACCTTCAACAATATACTTGGCCAGGCAATATTAGAGAATTGGAAAACGCAATTGAAAGGGCCATAAATATTTGCGAAGAAGACACTTTAACAGTTAATGACTTTAATTTAAATATTAATGAAGAGACTGATACTGAACATTTAAATAATTTAAAATCAGAAAGTGTTTCTCCTATTGCCCAGACAGAAACCAATTTAATTCTTCAGCACTTAAAAGACAATAATGGTAACATTTCCAAGACTGCTAGAAGCTTGGGGCTTTCTAGAAGCACACTTTATCGCAAAATAAAAAAATATGGGCTCTCGGTTTTCCCCGCTGAGCATATCGCTGCGGGCCGGGCGCATGTCCAGAATCATGACACGCTTTGGGTGGGAATGCTCACTAAGGCCCAGGCCCAGGGCATCAGCGTTTTGGATCAGGTTCTGGGGGGATTCGTCAAAGGAAACCAGCACCCCGGGCTCCCCGTTTTCCAGGCCGTGGGACAGGATGGTCAGGGCGATAACGGTTTTGCCCGGGCCCGGGCCGCCGCGCAGGCGGGTGGGGCGGCCCCGGGGCCACCCGCCGCGCAGGCGGAACTCCCGGCCCTC
>CAZARY010000332.1:0-1516 GCA_964487675.1 uncultured Clostridia bacterium
GACGGTTATAAAGCCCTGTAAGCTGATCGTGAAAGCTCAGATAGCGGATTTGCTCTTCTGCCTGCTTGCGCTCAGTAATATCCACAGCATAAGAAATATAGCTGTTCTTATCAATTGCTGCTAAAGCTGCATTTATCCAGAACGCCTCCCCGTTTTTCTTACATACCATGAGTTCATCTTCTGCATAGCCTTCATCCATTACTTTTTTAAACGTTTTCGTGCCCTTGTCCCAAAATTCTGCAGAAAGAATGTCTAAAAGATTTAAGTTCAACATTTCTTCTTTTGTATATGCCCACATCCGACATGCGGCCCGGTTTACTTCAACCAGGTCACCTGTGCGATCTACCACAAAAACACCCACGGGAGCTTTTTCTACGAATGCCCGGAATTTGGCTTCGCTTTCTTGGACGGCTTTTTCGGTTTGAACGCGCATCAATATGCTGCCGATCACACCGGCGTAAACCTCAATTGCTTCCCTGTTTTTGATCTTGTCGCCCTTTTTCATAAAGAAAATAATATCGCCAAGCGATTCTCCTCCACCGTAGGAAAGTTCGATAACATAAATGTCGCCGATATTAAATGTGCGCTCCAGTATCTGGGCTGTGTTTTTGGATATTGCACCCATGGATGTTTCATAGAGGCTGTTATATTGGACCAGTTTGCCTCCTCTTAGACTGCGCACCCGTTCAGGGATGATATCCCATTCTTTGCCTGTAAGCGAAAAGCCGAGAATTTCCGAGGCCTTTTCAATGGCCGAGGGAACACCGCTAAAGGCCCTGGTGACGCTTTTGGTACCGCCTTTTTCATACGTGTTTAGGCCGACAATCCAGGCACCCGAGAGCTCCTTCATTCCATCGGTTATTACCTGGTAGTCAATTGAGCTGGCCGACATGTGGAGCAATTTTTCCGAGGCGCTTAAAAGATCTTTAAGTACAGCCACCTCTTTTTTTTGGGATTCGATTGGGTTTTCATCCTGGGACATAACAGACCACCTCTGATTAAAAAATAATCTTATTTATTTCTTTTATTCACTATTATTTATATAGTATTTAATATTATCCGTCAGCTTATCTCTAGACCTTCATTTGAATATTCCCACAGCTAAAGCAGTGGCTTTCTGCTTGTTTTTCCGTAATTATTTCTGCGAGGATTACTTCCCACCCACTAAATTCTTCATGCCCTATACAACTCAATACCATCTCTTTCAATATTTTTTCTGAGTCGATCATTATTTAGTTCGTCCATAAATACTAAATTAAGTTTATAAATCCCAACAGCTTCTTCCAGATCACTCTGGAGTCCCGTTACAGATTTTCCATTTGTATATACCGCAATATCTATATCCGAATTGTACTCAAAATCACCTCCAGTTATTAATCCAGTTGCGAAAGCTTCTTTGAACGCCTCTCGAGGTGACCTGACCTCAGCTATTCCATGATAAGACAAATAAGCTTTTATTGTCTTCCAGGAAAGTTCATAACTAAATTCAAACCTTTGGATTACCGCATCTAAAACT